>DASSOE010000063.1:0-77337 GCA_035700945.1 Sphingomicrobium sp.
GCCTTCTCGGCGGGGAATTTGTGCGCGAGGCCCCAGCGCGGCGCGCGCGCGACCTGGCCGAGCCGCTCCTGCCAGTCGAGCCGGTCGACCTTGTAGACGACCCCGTCGATATCGAATGGCAGGTCCGCGCGCGCCTTCTCGATCGCGCGATAGTGGGCGAGCATCTCTTGCGGCGAGTTGCAGCGGACGAGCAGGTCCGTGACAGGAATGCCGAAGCTCTCGATCCGCTTCATCGCCTCGTACTGCGTGTCGGCGAGCGGCTCGCTTAGCTCGCCCCAGCCGTGGGCGAGGAAGCGCAGCGGGCGGGCGGCGGTGATCGCCGGGTCCTTCTGGCGGAGCGAGCCGGCGGCGGCGTTGCGCGGGTTGGCGAAGATTTTGCCGCCGGACACTTCCTGTCGCGCATTCAGCGCCTCGAAGTCCGCCTTCGACATGTACACTTCGCCGCGAATTTCGAGGACGTCGGGAACGCCTCCCCTCCCTTTCAAGGGAGGGGATTGAGGGGTGGGTAATGATCGCTCCGGCTCAATGCCGGATCGAGCATGCTCAGGGGGATTGAGCCCCTTCGCATGCACCCCACCCCCTTCCCCCTCCCCTGAAGGGGAGGGGAGGCTTTGAGGAATATCCCCAATCGTCCGCACATTCGCCGTCACATCCTCGCCGACCGCACCATCCCCGCGCGTCGCGGCAAGCACGAGCTCGCCCTCCTCGTAGCGCAACGAGCAGCTCAGCCCGTCGATCTTCGGCTCCGCGGTCATCGCCACGAACGCGTCCGCCGGGAGCGCAAGGAAGCGCTTCACCCGGGCGACGAACTCCTCGACCTCTTCCGCCGAAAAGGCATTCTCCAGGCTGAGCATCGGCCGCGCATGCGCGACCTTGGCGAGCGCGCTGGTCGGCGCGGCGCCGAGCCGCTTCGACGGCGAGTCGGCGCGCACCAGCTGCGGAAACCGCTCCTCGAGCTCTCGGTTCTCGCGGACCAGCGCGTCATAGTCCGCGTCGGAAATCTCCGGCGCGTCCGCGTCGTGATAGAGCTTGTCGTGCCGCGCGATCTCCTTCGCCAGCCGCATCAGGCGGTTGGCGGCCTCGGCTTCGCTCAGCTCAGTGGCCATCGCCCCCGAACAATTCCTCGAGCAGGTTGATGAAGCTGGTCCAGCTGCGCTCTGCGGCGAGCGCGTTGTAGGCGACGCCGTCGATCTGGAGCGCGCTCGCGTGCGGGTTGGTGAAGCCGTGGCCGACATGGCCGTAGGCGTGGATCTGCCAGTCGCTGCCGGCCTCGGTCAGCTCGTTGCCGAGCGCGACGACCGCTTCGGGCGGGACCATCGGGTCGTCCCAGCCGTGAAAGCAGACCACCTTCGCCTTGATCTTCTCGGGCGGAAGACCCGGCGGATCGAACAGGCCGTGGAAGCTGACCGCCGCCGCGATATCCGCGCCGCTCCGCGCGAGGTCGAGCGCGCACTGGCCGCCGAAGCAATAGCCGGCGACGACGATTTGCCCGCTGCTGACCTCATCCAGCCCGCGCGCGATCTGCAGCACGTGCTGCAGGCGCCGGCGAAGGGCTGCGCGGTCCTCCCTCAGCCGCTTCATCTCCCCGAACATCCTGTCGCGCGCCGCGCCCCGGAACTCGCTGCCGAACAGGTCCGCGACCAGCGCATTGTAGCCGAGCTCGACCAGTTGCCGGCCGAAGCCGATCTCGAGGTCGGCCACGCCCATCACCGTCGGGATCAGGATCACCGTCGGCCGCGGCTCGGCGTCGCGGCGGCCGACGAACACGCTTTCGAGCTGCTCGCCCTCGAACTGGTGGCGGATCGAGCGTTCCTTGCTCATGACATCTCCCTTGCAAGCGCGGCCAGCTTCACGACCGTGTTCATGTTGCGCGCCGTACCGGCTTCCGCCGCCGGGATGCGCAGGCGCGATTTGCCGATACCCCTTTCGCCGTACGCCACAAAGACCTCGCGCGGGCCGCGCGCAACCCGCTCGTCGTCGGCCTTGTTGCGGACGGTTTGGAGCAGATCTGCGGGCGGCGGCCCGTTCATGAAGAAGACCTGGACACGATTGGCGGGCGCATCGGCGAAGGGGTTCGCGTCGACGACGCCCTGCATCTCTTCGGCAGTGCGGAGCATCACGCTGACGCCCTTGCTCATATGCTTGTGAAGCGCCGTCTCGATTAGTTGGCGCAGCTTCGCATCGCGCTTGTTGCTCCGAAAGAGGAGATTGCCGCTCGCGATGTGGGTGCGGACCGACTCGAGCCCCAGCTCCTCCGCGATCGCCTTGAGGTCCGCCATCCTGAGGGTGCTCCTGCCGACGAGATTCACGCCGCGGAGCAGCGCGACGTAGGCCGTCATGCGGCATCGAGCAGGCGCGAGGCCTGCGCTCGCGCTTCCTCCGTGATCGACGCGCCCGAGAGCATCCGGGCGATCTCCTCGCGCCGCTCGTCGGGCGAGAGCTTGCGCACGGTCGTTCGGGTGCCCTGCGCTCCGTGGCTCTTCTCGATACGATAATGGTGCGAGGCGCGTGCCGCCACCTGCGGCGAATGGGTGACGACCAGCACCTGCGATTGCTGCGCGAGGCGGGCGAGCCGCTCGCCGATCGCGCTGGCGACGGCGCCGCCGACGCCGCGGTCGACCTCGTCGAAGATCATCGTTGCCGCGCTCCCGGCCTCAGCCAGCGCGACCTTGAGCGCGAGAATGAAGCGCGACAGCTCGCCGCCCGAGGCGATTCGGGTCAGCGCGCCGAACGGCGCGCCCCGGTTGGTCGAGACTTCGAACGCGACTCGGTCGGTGCCCGACGGTCCGGGTTCCGCAGCGGCGATGGCGGTACGGAAGCGCGCCGAGTCGAGCTTCAATGGCGCAAGCTCGGCGGCGACCGCGGTATCGAGCCGGGCCGCGGCATCGTGCCGCGCTTGGCTCAGCCGCGCGGCGGCATCGGCATAACGCTCGCGCGCGGCAAGCAGCTGCCGGTCGAGCTCCTCGATATGTTCGCCCCCGGCGTCGATCGCCGCCAGCTGCGCCCGCATCTGTTCCCCGAGCGCGGCGAGCGCATCCGCCTCGACGCGGTGCTTGCGGGCGAGGGCGCGGATGTCGAACAGCCGCGCTTCGGCCTGCTCGAGCCGCGCCGGGTCGAATTCCAGCGCGCCGGCGGCGCGCGCGATCCGGTCCTCTGCCTCGCTCGCCTCGATCAACGCACGGTCGAGCGCGGCGAGCGCCTCGGCGAGCAAGGGATGTTCGGCGGCGCCGCGCTCGATCCGCCGCGCCGCCTGGCGGAGCAGCGCCAGCGCGCCTTCCGACCCGCCGAGCAACTCGTCGAGGCCGGTCAGCGATTCGCCGGCCTTGAGCCCCGCCTGCATTGCCGCGCGCTCCTCGGCGAGCCGGGTCTCCTCGCCTTCCTCGGGCGCAAGCGACTCGATTTCGGCGGAAGCGTGCGCCAGCCATTCACGGTCGCGTTCCGCCGCCGCCAGTTCGGCGCGCGCCTGCGCGAGCTCGGATTCGATCCGGACGACCTCGCTCCACGTTACCGCGACCTCGTGCGAATCGAGATGCCCGAAGGCGTCGAGCAGCGCCCGGTGGCCCTTGGGGTTGAGCAGCCCGCGATCGTCGTGCTGACCGTGGATTTCCACCGCGAGTGCCCCCACGTCGCGGAGAAATCCCGCCGGGACGCTGGCGCCGCCGAGGAACGCGCGGCTTCCGCCGTCGCTCTTCAGCGTGCGGCGGACGATCAGCGGCTCGCCCCGTTCGAGCTCGATTCCCTGCTCCTCGAGCAAGACATAAGCCGCGTGCCCCCCCGGAAGCTCGATCTCGGCAGAAACAAAAGCGGTCTCTTCGCCCGACCTGACAAGGCCGGCGTCGGCGCGCGCGCCGAGCGCCAGGCCGACTGCATCGAGAAGGATCGATTTGCCCGCGCCGGTCTCTCCGGTGAGCACGCCCAAGCCGGGCTCGAACTCGAGCTCGAGCTGCTCGACCAGCACGATATTGCGGACCGCGAGCTGCCTCAGCATGCGCAGCGTTTTAGCGGAACAGGCTCAGCCCGCCAGCTTCGCCCGCGCATTGCCGCGGGTCACTGCTCGCCGGGCTTGCGGCCCTGCGGGTAGGCATTGGCTTTGGGGCCTTCCGGAGCCGCCGGCGCGGCGGCGCCCGGCGACACGACGCCCGGCTTGGGCGCTTCCGCCGTCCACATCCCTGTGTGCCGTTGTTCGGACCGCAGCAGCCGCAGCGATTGCCGGTACCAGTAGGTCTCGGGATAGTTTTTGCCGAGCACTGCCGCCGCCTTCCATGCCTCGTCGGGCATGCCGAGCGCGAGATAGGATTCCACGAGCCGTTCCAGCGCCTCGGGGGCGTGGCTGGTGGTCTGGAAATTGTCGACCACGTTGCGGAACCGGTAGGTGGCCGCGAGCCAGCGGGCCGAGCGCTGATAATAGCGTCCGATCTCCATGTCCTTGCCGGCGAGATGATCCTTGATGAGGTCGAGCTTGAGCCGGGCGTCAGCCGCGTAGCGGGTTTCCGGATAGCGGCGGATCAGCTCGTTGAACGCCTCCGATGCCTGCTGGGTCGTGGTCTGGTCGCGGGTGACGTCGGCGATCTGCTGATAATAGCTCATCGCCACGATGTACTGGGCGTAGGGCGCCTCGTCGCTGCCCGGGTGGATGGTCAGGAACCGCTGCCCCGAGCTGATCGCCTCATTGTATTTCTGCGCGAGATAGTAATTGAAAGCGCTCATCACCTGGGCGTGGCGGGCCCAGACCGAGTAAGGATGCTGGCGCTCGACCTCGTCGAACAGCTTGGCCGCGCGCACGTAATCGCCGCCCTGCATGGTGCGTTGCGCGGCGCCGTAGAGCGAGCTCACGTCCCTCGCGACGTAGGCGGTGTCGCCCTTGGTGCCGCCGGTGGCGCAGCCGGCCAGCGGCGCCGTGCAAGCACAAGCGAGGAGCAGGGTGGGGAAACGTGAAAACTTCAGCATGGGGACCTCATTAGCGTCGGCTCCGGAACAGGCCAAGCGGCGTTCGGCCCGTTCTCGCGAGAAGCGGAGCGGCCCGGCGCGGCCTGCTTAACTCGGTTCGCAAGGACGAACAGGGGCTGAACGGGGATGTCAGGCGGCGCCGGCCCGGGCCGCCTCCTTTTCCTCGGGTTTGAGGAAGCTGTCGGGCTTGACCCCGAGCCACACCAGGATCGTCGCCGAAATGTAGATCGACGAATAGGTCCCGACGAAAATCCCCAGGAAAATCGCGATCGTCAGCCCGAAGATCACTTCCGGCCCGAGCAGCAGCAGCATGCCGAGGGCGAGCAGGATCGACAATGACGTGACCATCGTCCGCGACAGCGTTTCGTTGAGCGACAGGTTGAGCAGCGGAATGATGGCCATCTTGCGGTATTTTCGCAGGTTTTCGCGAATCCGGTCGTAGATGACCACGGTGTCATTGAGCGAATAACCGACGATGGTCAGGATCGCCGCAACGACGTTCAGGTCGACCTGCAGCTGGCTGAGCGAGAAGAATCCCAGCGTCATCGACACATCGTGGAACAAAGTGAGCAACGCGCCGACGCCGAACTGCCATTCGAACCGCAACCAGATGTAAATGGCGATTCCGAGCATCGCGAGTCCGATCGACAAGGCGCCGTCGGTCGCCAGCTCCTCGCTGACCTTGCCCGACACGGTCTCGACCGCGTCGACGCGCGAACCGGGATATTTTTGTGCGAGCATCGCGCGCACCTGGCTCGCGGCACGGTTGGCGGCCGCCTCGCCGCCGTCGGGCTTGGGCAGGCGGATCTGATAGCTCCTCGGCCCGCCCGATTCCTGGATGCTTGCCTCCCCGAGGTGCATGCGGTCCACATCGCTGCGGAGCTGCTCGACGTCGACCCTCTGGGTGAAGGTGGCGCGGATCATCTGCCCGCCGACGAAGTCGACGCCCAGGTTGAGGCCGCGAATGCCGACGATGGCCAGGCTGCCAATCGTCGCGAGTATCGAGAGCGTCAGCGCGATGTTGCGCCACCGCATGAAGTCGATGTTGGTATGGTCCGGGATGAGCTTCAGGAGCTTCATGAAAGCCTCAGATATGGAGTTCGCGGGGGCGGGTGCGCCTGACCCACAGCGCGACCAGCATCCGCGTGAAGTTGACCGCGGTGAAGACCGAAGTGACGATACCGATCATCAGCACGACAGCGAAGCCGCGGATCGGTCCGGAGCCGAAATACCACATCAGCCCGGCGGCGATGACGTTGGTGATGTTCGCGTCGAAAATCGCGGTCGAGGCTTCCTTGTAGCCGGTTTCGAGCGCGTCGAGGATCCTGCGCCCGCGTCTCAGTTCCTCGCGGATCCGTTCGTTGATCAACACGTTCGCGTCGACCGCGGCGCCGATCGTCAGCACGAATCCGGCGATTCCGGGCAAGGTCAGCGAAGCGTTGAACAGCGCCATGATGCCGAGAATCATCAGCGCGTTCACGATCAGCCCGTAGGTCGTATAGACGCCGAACCGGCCGTAAGTGACCAGCATGAAGAGGATCACCGCGGTGACCGAGACGACGCTGGCGATGATGCCCTTTTCGATCGAATCCTTGCCGAGATCGGGACCGACGGTGCGCTCCTCGATCACGTTGAGCTTCACCGGCAGCTTGCCCGAGGCGAGCGACACCGCGAGGTCGTTGGCGCTCGCGACGGTGAAATTGCCGCTGATCTGCGCCTGTCCGCCGAGGATCGGCTCGTTGATGTTCGGCGCGGAAAGCACCTTGTCGTCGAGGATGATCGCGAACGGCTTGCCGACATTTTCCTGAGTCACCCGGCCGAAGCGGCGCGCGCCGTTCGTATTGAACCCGATCGAGACGACCGGCTGCCCATTCTGGTCGAAGCTCTGCTGGGCCTTGACGATCTGGTCCCCCGAAACCATCACCCGGCGCTTCACGGCGATGTTCCCGGTTCCGTCGGCCATCGGCAGGATCTGGCTGCCGGGCGGGGCGTGCCCTTGCTGGACGTCGGCGGGATTGGCGGAAAGGTCGACGAGCTTGAATTCCAGCCGCGCGGTCTGTCCTATCAGCTTCTTGAGCGCTTCGGGATCTTCGACGCCCGGCACCTGCACCAGGATCCTGCGGTCGCCCTGGTTGATGACCGTGATCTCCTTGGTCCCCTGCGGATCGATCCGCCGGCGGACCACGTCGCGGGCCACGGTCATCGCATCCTTCAGCGCCCGGGCCGTCCCGCCGGCGGTCGGCGTGAGGACGATGCGGGTCGAATCGACGACCTGGACATCCCAGTCGCGCGAGCCGGTCAGGCCCACCGGACGGGTGAGTTCCCGCAGCCGCTCGACCGCCGCGTCGAGCTCGGTGGGGTTGCGAACGATGAACGACAGCCGTCCGCCCGACGTCGAGATGTCGCCGATGTCGATGCGCGGGTCGCGGCGAAGCTCGGTCGTGACCGTGTCCTCCATTCCCTGGAGGCGCTGCTTGGAAATGTCGTTCGAATCGGCCTCGAGCAGTAGCTGGCTTCCGCCGGCGAGGTCGAGGCCGAGGCTGATCTTCTCATTGGGAAGCCAGCTCGGCCAGTTGCTCGCGAGCGCAGTCTTGGCGGTAAGGCTGGGGATTGCGAGGAAGATGCAGACGAAAATCGTCAGCGAGATCGACCAGACCTTCCAGCGCGGGAAATCGAGCATGTGGGCGGTGCCTCAGTCGTTCGCCGGCTTGGCGTTGCGGGTCAGCACCTGCGTGACGGTCGTCTTGACGATGCGCACCCTCACCCCCTGCGCAATTTCGACCTCGGCCTCGTCTTCGCTGACCTTGGTGACGCGCCCGCGGATGCCGCCGCCGGTGATGACCTCATCGCCCTTCTTGATCGCCGCGATCGCGGCCTGGTGCTCCTTCACGCGCTTCTGCTGCGGCCGGATCATCAGCAAATAAAAGATGACGAAGATCAGCAGCCACGGCGCGATCCCCATCAACAGGCCGGCAGTGCCGCCGCCCGCGCCGGGCGCCGCTTGCATCATCATCAAGTTCGGTGAGCTGGACATTGAGGACTTTCGGCTGATCGCATGATGACTGCCCTACTCCGCTCCTCCCGGAGCTTCGAAGGGCATCCTGCATAGCTCGCGAAAGCGAGCGACGCAGGATGGTCGGGGCGACTGGATTCGAACCAGCGACCTCCACACCCCCAGTGTGATGCGCTACCAGGCTGCGCTACGCCCCGACCTGGCCGCGGCATCTAGGCAGGGCCATTGGACAAGGCAAGGCGGAAGGGCGCGCGAGTGTCTCGGCGACGGCGGAAGGGCAAGGCAGGCAAGTGGGTTGGCCGCGTGCTGACCGCGGTGCTGGCGATCCCCGCGCTTTACCTGACCGCCGCGCTGGCCGGATCGCTGCTGGCCGTGAACGGCGACTGGACCGAGGCGAAGCAGGGCACGACGATCTACATCGCCGACAACGGCATCCATGCCGACTTGATCCTGCCGATCGCGGCGCAAGGCCTCGACTGGCGGCCGCTGATCCCGACGAGCGACTTCGCGGCGGTCGATCCCGATGCCGGCTGGATCGCCTTCGGCTCGGGCGAGAAGCGCGTCTATCTCGACACGCCAACGTGGTGGGACATCACGCCGCGAACCCTGTGGGGCGCGCTCGCCGGCGGGCAGCGGGTGATGCATGTCGAATATGTGCCGGCACCCTCTTATGCGGTCCGCGAGATCCGCTTGCGCCCGGAAGAATATCGCCGCCTGTGGGCCGCGATCCGCGCGGACTTCGCGCTCGACGAGCGCGGCCGGCCGCAGCACATCGATCATCCCGGCTACGGGCACTCCGACGCATTTTACCGCGCGACCGGCAAGGCCAACGCGATCCGCACCTGCAACGTGGTCGTCGCCCATTGGCTGAGGCTCGCCGGCGTCGAGACGAGCATTTGGCCGCCGTTCGTCAACGGCCTCGTCTGGCGGTATCGCAGCCAGAATTGGCTTCGCCTGCTCTAAAGCACGTAGCGGCTGAGGTCGGCGTTCTTGGCGATTCCGCTGAGCTGCTGCTCGACGAACGCCCGGTCGACGACGAGCGTTTCGCCCGAGCGGTCCTCGGCCTCGAAGCTGATGTCCTCGAGCAGTTTCTCCATGACCGTCTGCAGCCGGCGGGCGCCGATGTTCTCGAGCGCTTCGTTGACCTCGGCGGCGATGCGGGCGAGCGCCTCGATCCCGTCTTCGGCGAACTCCACGCGCACGCCCTCGGTGCCGAGCAGCGCCTGGTACTGCTCGGTCAGGCTGGCGCGGGTGGCGGACAGGATGCGGACGAAATCCTCTTGCGTCAGCGCCTTCAGCTCGACGCGGATCGGAAGGCGCCCCTGCAGCTCCGGAAGCAGGTCCGCGGGCTTGGCAAGGTGGAACGCGCCAGAGGCGATGAACAATATGTGGTCCGTCTTGAGCGGCCCGTACTTGGTCGCGACGGTCGTCCCCTCGATGAGCGGAAGCAGGTCGCGCTGGACGCCTTCGCGGCTGATCGACCCGCCGCGTACGTCGCTGACGGCGATCTTGTCGATCTCGTCGAGAAAGACGATGCCGTTAGCTTCCGCATCGGCGAGCGCGACGCGGTTGATGTCGTCTGGGTCGACGCGCTTGTCGGCTTCCTCTTCGGTGAGGCGAGCGAAGGCATCGGGCACCTTGAGCTTGCGCCGCTTCTTTGGGCCGCCTCCGCCCATCTTGCCCATCAGCGATTTGAGGTCGAACACCTGCGCGCCCATGCCGGGGAGCTCGAACGGCATCGCGGGCGCGTCATCGACCTCGATCTCGACCTCGGCCTTGTCGAGGCTCTTGTCGGCGAAGCGCTGGCGGAAGCTCTGCCGCGTCGCCTCGCTCGAGCCCTTGCCGGTGAGGGCGTCGAGCAGCCGCTCCATCGCGGCTTCCTCGGCGGCGGCTTTCACCTTGGTGCGCCGGCGGTCGCGCTCGAGCCGGACCGCTTCCTCAACCAGGTCGCGCGCGATCTGCTCGACGTCGCGGCCGACATAGCCGACCTCGGTGAACTTGGTCGCCTCGACCTTGACGAACGGCGCGTCCGCAAGCTTCGCCAGCCGCCGGCTGATCTCGGTCTTGCCGCAGCCGGTGGGGCCGATCATCAGGATGTTCTTGGGCGTGACCTCGTCGCGCAGCTCGGGCGCGAGCTGCTGGCGCCGCCAGCGGTTGCGGAGCGCGACGGCGACCGCTTTCTTGGCGTCGTTCTGGCCGACGATATGTTCGTTCAACGCGGCGACGATTGCCTTGGGGGTCAGCTTGTCCTTGAGCACTTCGGTGTTCTGGGGAATGGGTGCATGGGCGTTCATTCCAGCAATGTCGGGGCCGGCGTCAGGCACTTCAAGCGGCGCAGCGGAAGCGGGAGTAAAAGCGCCGATGCGAGGCGATGATGCGCTGGATCATCGCCGGCTCGGGTGTCGGGTCCCACTCGTCGAGCTCGAACGTGCCGCCGAGCAGGATGCCGTCGGGGCGGGGGAACATGTAGCCGGGCGAGCCGGTGAAGGCGTAGTTCACCTCCGCCTGTGGCTCGAGGATTGCGAGCTGGCCCCGCGCCGGCTGCAGCTCCTGGTCGCCGAACAGCTCGCGGCTGCCGAGGCCGGTGCAGTTGAAGACGAGCGTCTCCGGAAGCGCGGCGAAGTCCGTCGGAGTCGCGAGCTTGCGTACCTGGATCCTGCCGCCAGCGATGCGCACGTCGCGAACCATCTGCCGCAGGTAGCGGCCGGTCTCGACGTACATCGTGTCATAGCGAAGCACGTTGTCGAACGGGAACGGGTGCTCGGCGGGCCTGAGCTGGCGGTTCACGGGGGGGAACGTCTCGAGCAGCCGCGCCTCGGGGCTGCGCCGCTCGACAAACGTCGGAAGCCAGCGGACGCCGTAGTCATCGCCGACCATGATCTGGAAGCGGCGCCAGCTATAGTCGAGCGCGCGGGTGAACTGCGCCTGGAACGCCGGCGTCACCGCCTCGTCGTCGAACACCGCATAGGGGTGGAACTGACCGCCGGCGATGTTCGAGGTCGTGTCGGGCGGAAGCGCCGCGGTATAGATGGTCACGGCGAAGCCGGCGTCCTGCACCAGCCGCGCGGTCGAGAGGCCCATCACGCCCGAGCCGACAACCGCGACCGGGCCGCCGTGGCCGGGGAGGCCGAGCTCGGTGGCGAGCTTCGCGCTGCCCCAACTGAGCGTGATCCCGCCGCCGCCGTGGCCGTAATTGTGCACGAGGCGCTTGTCGCCGAGCGCCTCGGCGCGGACCACGAAGCCGCTGCGGCGATACGGCCGCAGTCCGGCGACGGCTCGGATCAGCCGGCTTGGGTCGGCGTCGACCGGTGCGAGCGGGGTGCAGTCGGCGAGCGTGCGCCTGCCGGTGCCCGTGGTCGCGCAGCCGGACAGCAGTGCAACGGAGCCGGCAGCGAAGGTTCGACGATCGAGAAGCATCGGCCCTCCCTATCGTCATTCCCGCGGAAGCGGGAATCCACGTTTTTTGATTCCACACGAAGGCAGGCTTCGCTTCCAAGAAGGAAGGCGGGTCCCGGCTCAAGGCCGGGATGACGATTACTCAACCATTTCGATGGTGAGCCGATCGTTGGTGAAGACGCACACTTCCGCCGCGATCTGCATCGCCCGGCGGGCGAGCACTTCGGGGTCCTGTTCATAATCCGCGAGCGCTTTGGCGGCGGACAAGGCGTAATTGCCGCCCGAGCCGATCGCGGCGATCCCCCCTTCGGGCTCGAGCACGTCGCCGTTGCCGGTCAGGATCAGCATCTGCTCGGCGTCGGCGACGATCATCAGCGCCTCGAGATTGCGGAGATATTTGTCGGTCCGCCAGTCCTTGGCGAGCTCGACGGCGGCGCGCAGCAACTGGCCGTTATATTGCTCGAGCTTCTTTTCCAGCCGCTCGAACAAAGTGAATGCGTCGGCGGTCGCGCCGGCGAAGCCGCCGATCACCCTGGCTTTTCCATCCGGGCCGTCCGCGCCGATCCGGCGGACCTTCTTCGCGTTGGGCTTCATCACCGTATTGCCCATGCTGACCTGGCCGTCGCCGGCGATGACCGTCCGGCCACCCTTCTTGACGCCGAGGATCGTGGTTCCGTGATATTGTTCCATCGCGCTGAGGTGGGTTGCCGGCGTCAGCCCTGCAAGCGCCGCTCGAAACGGCGGTCGGGAATCAGCCACATCGCGGCCACTGCGACATAGAGCGCGATCGACAAAAGCGGCGACAGCCAGAAGGCGGCGGCGATGCCCGATGCGTAGGCGAGCGCGCTCACCCATTCCTTGGTTTTCGAGCCCACCGCCTGGGCGACGCCGGAGCCTTCGCCTTCGGCGTGGATCAGCGCTTTTTCGAGGATCAGATAAGCGATCGCTGCCATCAGCAGCACGAACCCGAACGCCGCGACCGGGAAGCTGGTCACGCCGCGCTCGTCGACCCAGCGGATCACGAACGGGAACAGGCTGAGCCAGAACAGGAGGTGGAGGTTCGACCACAGCACGCGGCCGTCGACCCGCCGCGCGGTCTGCATCATGTGGTGATGGTTGTTCCAGTAGATGCCGACGTAGATGAAGGACAGCACATAGGCGCCGAATATCGGAAGCGCCGGCCGCAGCGCGGCCAACCCCGTCCCTTCCGGCACCCGCATTTCGAGCACCATGATCGTGATGATGATCGCGACGACTCCGTCGGTGAACGCATTGAGGCGGTCGGGTTTCATGGCTTGTCGAACGATCCCCACGCCTACCGTTGCGGACAGCCTAAGCGAGGAAGCAAGTGAGAGGAAGCAAGTGAGAGGAAGAATGTGAATCACGCGAAGCCGCGAAGAACGCGAAGAGAGCAAGGAGCAGGAAATCATTTGTTCTGCTTGGTCGGATCGACGCGCGCCTGTGCCTGGACCCATCTGATCAGCTCGTCGAGCTGGATTGCCTGCTCGGTGGCGAGGAGGGCGTCGGCGTCAGGAAGTCGGTTTTCGCGGGCGCCTTGAGCAACTCCGCCGGGGGCAGCGGATAGGCCGGACACTGGTGCTGCTCGGCCAGCGCCGGGATGGGCTGCGGCGCCTGCGGTTTGGACGCGCAGGCTGTGAGCAAGAGAGCGAGCGGCGGCAAGACGCGCTTCATAGTCATTCGATGTCCTTTCGGTGATCGTCCGTTGTTCGGCGGCGACGCGCGCGAGATTGGCCTGGTCGGCGCTACGCGCGGCGTCCGCGGCGGCGCGGTAGTTGGCGACGGTGCCGGCGAGCGCTGCCTGTTCGTTTGCGTAGAGCTGCTCGAACTGGCCGCTCTGCTTCTTCCAGTGGCGGGTTTCGCCTTTCTGGGCGATCAGCATCACGCCGAGCGCGAGGCTGAGCGCGAGTCCGGCGATCCCTTGCGGGTTGAGCAAGCGAAGCAGCGTCATGGCTCGCGACCGTCGGCTTCGAACGACGCGCCGTCGCGGCTGGCCTCCACCCTGAAGCGGCCGACCGGCCCGCCGGCGAGCAGGCCGACGATGACCACCACCATCGCTGCGATGAAGCCGCCGAGCGCCCAGCCGAAGATGGTGACGATCGTATGTTCCTCGGCGCGGCTCCAGCCGCCCCACATCAGGAGGGCCACCATCGCCACGGCGCAGGCGCCGCAGAACACGCCGGCGGCCGCCGCGAGCAGGCCGTAGATGGTGCGCTGGCCTTCGGCGAAGGTCCGCGGCGGCGGCAGGTTCTTCATTGGAATCTCCACGGAAGTTGTCAAAGTTGGCACACGAACGCGCGCAGGCGCACGCGATGTGGAGCTAAAGTTCACCAACCCGGTTAGCGAGCCACCCATAAAGGAATGCCTCATTGGCGGGCCGGCGCTCGGCGAGACGCAGGTAGCGCTCGCCCTGGAGCGCCTCGAGCGCGCGCAGCAGCACGATCTCGCCGCTGGCTCCTTGTTGCTCGCCCCCAGCCAAGCCAACCGCGGGCGACGAGCCTCGGATCGCGAGGAATGCGTCGAGCGCGGCAAGGGTGTGCGGCCCGATGCGGCCGTCGGGCACCAGGTCAGGGTAGTCACCGGCATTACGATTGAGCGCGGTCAGCGCGCGCTGGAGGAAAGTGGCGGCGACGGCCGGCCCCATGTTGGCGCCGGTGTCGAACAGCTCGGCGGCGATGCGCGGACTGCGCTTGGCAACCTCATCGAAGCGCGGGCGGAGCCAGTAGAGGCGCTTGTAGATCGCCGCCGCTTCGTCGCGAGGGAGGCTGCGCATCGCGCCGCGATAGCCGTTGGCCCGTGCCACCGCTTCGGTGATGCCGAAACGCGTCGGCCCGCCCTTGTCCGCCGGATTGGCGACAAAGCCGCCCTCGCGCTCGATGAGCCCGTCGACCAGCGCATCCACATCGATCGTGTCGTCCACCCATGCTCTCCTCCCGAGTCGCGAGCGTGTAACCAAATAGGCATGTTGTAGGAAAGCCCCTGGAACCACAACCGTCGCCCCGGACTCGATCCCGGGGTCTGTCTTCCCTTGGGGCGCAGGAACGAGGCGGGTCCCGACTCGAGGCCGGGATGACGAGCGTGAGCACCGGCGCTAGGCTGGCGTCATGAAGTCACACTTGCTGCTCCCGTTCGCCGCTTTCGCTTCGCTGTTCGCGACGCCCGCATCCGCCGCGCTCAGCCCCGCCGAGCAGCGGATGATGCAGACCGTCGATGCCGAGCAGCAGCGCACGCTCTCCCTGCTCGAGCGCTGGGTCGACCAGAACAGCGGGACGCTGAACAAGGCGGGGGTCGAAGCCGTCCGGGACTTGGTCGCACCGGAGTTCGAGGCACTCGGCTTCACCACCGAATGGATCGACATGAGCGCCGCGGGAAGGGCGGGGCACTTCGTCGCGCGCCACGCCGGTAGCCGCAGCGGCAAAAAGCTGCTCCTCATCGCTCACCTCGACACGGTGTTCGAGGCGGACTCGCCGTTCCAGCGCTGGACCCGTGACGGCGACCAGGCGCACGGGCCCGGCGCCGGCGATGACAAGGGCGGGATCGCGGTGATCGTCGCGGCACTGCGCGCGATGCAGGCGGCGGGCACGCTGCGGCAGGCCAACATCACCGTCTTCCTGAGCGGCGACGAGGAGGACGCGGGAAGCCCGATCGCGCTCGCCCGCCGCGACCTCGTCGCCGAAGGCAGGAAGGCCGATGTGGCGCTCGACTTCGAGAACCTCAGCGTCGTCGACGGCAAGGACATGGGCTCGATCGCGCGCCGCAGCGCCGGCAGCTGGACCCTGACCGTCAGCGGCAACAGCGCGCATTCGGCTGGCTGGGGAAATCCGGGCGTCGGTTACGGCGCGATCTACGAGCTGGCGAGGATCGTCGACCAGTTCCGGCGCGAGCTTCCCGAGGACAAGCTGACCTACAACGTGGGCCTCGTGGGCGGCGGGCAGACCGCCGTGCTCGATCCGGGCAAGATCCGCCTCGAAGCGACGGGCAAGACCAACATTGTCGCTCCGATTGCCATCGCGCGCGGCGATCTCCGGGCGATCAGCCAGGAGCAGATCGACCGCGTCCGCGCCAGGATGCGGGCCATCGTCGCCCAGTCGCTTCCGGGGACCAAAGCGGAGATCAGCTTCGACGCCGACGCCTACCCGCCGATGCCGCCGACCGAGGGCAACCGCGCGCTGCTTGCGCGGCTGAACGGCGTGAACCGCGACCTGGGTCTTCCCGAGATGGGCGAGCTCGATCCGGCGAAGCGGGGGGCCGGCGACATCAGCTTCGTCGCCGCGGATGTCGACGGGCTGATCGGTCTCGGCCCCGCGAGCTCGGGCTCGCACACCGACAAGGAGGCAGTCTTCATCCCCTCGATCTCCAGGCAGGCCAAGCGCGCGGCGATCCTGATGAGCCGCCTCGCCGCGGAGCATCGCTGAGCGGCCTCTCCCGCACGGTCTTGCAACCGGCGGGCGGACTCGCGTGTTTGGCATCGCGCGGGGGTGTAGTTTCCGCAGGAGTGCACGCGTTGGAGGAGGGGCTTCTGGATCAGGAGGACAAGACAACTTCCGAGCCGTTCAAGCTGCTCGTCCAGTCGATCGTCGACTATGCGATTTTCATGCTCGATCCAAAGGGGTTCGTGACCAGCTGGAACGCCGGCGCCGAGCGGATCAAGGGCTTCCAGACGGACGAGATCGTCGGCCAACACTTCTCGAAATTCTATACCGAGGAGGACCGCGCGGCGGGCATGCCCCAGAAGGTGCTCGAAACGGCGAAGCGCGAGGGCAAGTTCGCGGGAGAAGGCTGGCGGGTTCGCAAGGACGGCACGCGTTTCTGGGCCAGCGTGGTGGTCGACCGCATCCAGGACGAGAAGGGCAAGCTGGTCGGCTTCGCGAAGATCACGCGCGACATGACGGAGCAGCGGGCCGCGCAACAGGCGCTGCTGGAGGCTGAACGCAGCTTCCGGATTCTCGTTCAGGGAGTCACCGACTACGCGCTTTTCATGCTCGACCCCGAGGGGAAGGTGACGAACTGGAACTCCGGGGCGCAGCGGATCAAGGGCTACGCGCCCGAGGAGATTATCGGCGAGCATTTCAGCCGCTTCTACACGCCTGAGGAATTCGAGGCCGGCGTGCCACACCGCGCCCTCGAGATCGCGCGTGAGACCGGCCGTTACGAAGCCGAGGGCTGGCGGGTGCGAAAGGACGGCACCCGTTTCTGGGCGAGCGTAGTGCTCGACGCCATCCGTAACGAGGACGGCGAGCTGATCGGCTTTGCCAAGATCACGCGCGACATGACCGACAAGCGCGAGACCCAGCTCCGGCTCGAGGAAAGCCGCGAGCAATTGTTCCGCTCGCAGAAGATGGAGGCGCTCGGGCAGCTGACCGGCGGCCTCGCGCACGATTTCAACAATCTCCTGACCGCGATCCTCGGCGCCTGCGAGCTCGCGCTGCGCAACATCAAGGATCCGGACAAGGTCAGGAGGATGCTCGACGGCGTACGCAATTCGGCGCAGCGCGGCGCCGGCCTTACGAAGCAGCTGCTCGCCTTCGCCAGGGCCCAGCCGCTCGAACTCAAGCAGATCGACCTCAAGCTGTTCTTCGCCGATGTCGCGACGCTTCTTCGTCCGTCGCTGCGCTCGAACATCGAGGTGGTGACCGAATTCTCCGACCAGCTGTGGCCGGTCGATGCCGACGCCGGAGCGCTCGAGCTCGCGATCCTCAATTTCGCGTTCAACGCGCGCGACGCGATGCCGGAGGGAGGGACGCTCAGGATCAGCGCGCATAACGCGGTGCTGACCGGGGAGCCGGACGGCCTCAGGGGCGAGCATGTCGCGCTGCGCGTCGCCGACACGGGAACGGGGATGTCGCGCGAGGTGGTGGAGCGGGTGTTCGAACCTTTTTTCACGACCAAGAGCTTCGGCGAAGGCACCGGCCTCGGCCTCAGTCAGGTGTTCGGCTTCGCGAGGCAAATCGGCGGCGCTGTCGCGGTCGAGTCCGAGCCCGGCAAGGGAGCAGTGTTCACGATGTACATTCCGGCAAGCCGCAGCGGCGAGGGCAGCGGCGCGCGTGACAGGGGAAGCGAGACGCTCGGCCGAGTGCTGGTGGTTGAGGACGACACTCTGGTCGCAGAGCTCGCGGCCGGAATGTTCGACGAGCTCGGGTTCGAAGCGACGGTCACCCACAGCGCGAAGGAAGCTCTCGAGCGGCTTTCGGGCGGAGAGAAGCCGAGGCTGATCTTCTCCGACATCGTCATGCCTGGAGGGATCAGTGGGATCGAGCTGGCGCGGAAGGTGCGCGAGCGCTTCCCCGAGCTGCCGATCCTGCTCACCACCGGCTACAGCGAGCAGGTGGCGCAGGTCCACGGCTTTCCGATCCTGCAGAAGCCGTACGAGATGGACGCGCTCGCGGGCGCTCTCGGCAAGCTGCTGAAGATCGAAATCGCCCTTAGCTGAGGGGCTTGGCTCCGCGCCCTTGACAGGCGCCGCCGAACGGGAGCCTCATCGCTTCGCCGCACTCGAGGAAACGCGGCGTGGTGGGGGAAATGACATGCAGCAAGCCGTGTCCGCGCGGACTCCCGCGCACTTGTGGATCGTCGGGATCCTGTCGCTCCTGTGGAACTGCTTCGGCGCGTTCGATTACACCATGACCAAGACCAAAGGCGCCGAGTATATCGCCGGCGCCATGCCGGGCGTCGACGCAAACGTGGCGCTCGCCTGGATCGAGGACATGCCGCTGTACGCGCATGTCGGCTGGGCGCTGGGGGTGTGGCTTGGGCTGCTCGGCTCCGTGCTCCTGCTGATGCGCAGCCGCTGGGCGGTGTGGTCGTTCGGCTTCTCGCTGATCGGCGCGGTGCTCAGCCTCGGCTACCAGCTGCTGCTGGCGCCGCCGATGCCCGGGGCGACCGACAGCCCGATGATGAAGGCCATGCCCGCCGTGATCCTCGTGGTCGCGCTCGCATTGTTCCTCTACGCCCGGGCGATGGAGAAGAAAGGCGTGCTTCGGTAAAGCGTCGGGCGCCGCGGGCGCCGCGGCCCCGCTCCTGATTGCTGTTGCAGGGCTGCCGCAGTCGGCCGCGAACATGCGTTCGCGCCGCCGCCGCGCTTGCACCCATGTCAATATTCGCCACCATGCTCCGGGGCTCGGTCGACCGATCGGGGAGGGAGAACAAGTTCATGACCTGCAGTTATTTCCGTCGCGCTCTCGCTTGCGTGTCGCTCGCTTCGCTTGCCGCGGGCGCAACCCCGGCGGCTGCGCAGCAGATCGAACGCATCGTCGCCGTCGGCGACAGCTATGCCGACACCGGCAATGCGTTCGCGCTCGGCTATGCGAACCCGCAGGCGCTGGCGATCTATCCCACCAAGCGTTTCTCCAGCGGCACCAATTACATCGACACGCTCGCCGCACTGCTGCAGGTCCCGGTGGAGGACTTTGCGATCGGCGGCGCGTTCGGCGGCGTCAACAGCGGCACCTTGTGCTTCGATTCCTTCTATGCGCCGGGGACTTCGCCTCTGTGCGGCAAGGGCCTGGAATATGAGGTCGACCAATTCCTGAATGTCGGCGCGCAGTCGTCGGTGTTCCCGGCTGGATCGACGACGCTGACCCGCAGCGACCTTCTGGCGGTGTCGATCGGCGGCAATGACGCGCGCTTCTACCAGCAGGCGGGCGGAACGCTTGCCGGCGCGCAAGCGGCGGGCACGGCGGCGGCCGCGGGCACTGCCATCCAGCTCGACCGGCTGGTCGCCCAGGGTAATCCCACCATCAGCTTCCTCGCATTGAACGGCGCAGTCGCGCCCGAAGTCGCCAACGACCCGGCAGCGCAGCAAATCCGCGGCGTCTTTTCCAACGCCTATTTCAGCGCGCTCCAGCCGACCCTCGCCGGCTATGCGGCGGGCGGCTCGATCGTTCACTATCTCGACGGCCAGGTCATGCTTCAGCAGATCGCGGCCAACCCCAGCGCGTACGGCATCACCAACGGCCTGGTTTGCCCGATCCTGCCGAACCCGACATGCCTGGTCGATTCTAGCGGCTATCTATTCTACGGCGACGCGCTCCACCTGACGTCGCAAGGCTATGCGATCCTCGCCGAATATGTCGCGCGCCAGCTTGCGGCGCCGCTGACGCTTCAGGCGCCCGCCGACCTCGGCCTGGCGACCGCGCGGCAGTTCGGCCGGACGCTGTCCAGCCGGTCGGACCTTTACGGACGCGGCGGCGTGGCGGCCGGGCTCAAGCTGTTCGCGATCGGCGATTACTTCTCGCAAGACGCCGCGGCGAGCGACCAGAATGCCGCGTTCGACATCACCGGCGGCGGCGGCACGATCGGCGCCGAGTTCGGCCTGCCGATGGGTGCGGTCGGTATCGCCGCCAACTATAGCCGGCCCAAGGTTCGCTTCGGCAACGACTCGGCCCGGCTTGGTGCCCACAGCTGGCAAATCGGCGCGTACGGCAGCGTCGCCGCCAACGCCCTGTTCGGCCAGGCCTATCTCGGCTACGGCCGCGACCATAACCGGCTGGCGCGCTCGGGAGTCATCGACGATCTGCGTGCCGATCCGAACGGCAGCCACGTCACCGCCGGCGCCAAGGGCGGCTATCTGGTGCCGCTCGGCGCCGCACGCGTCGGGCCGGTCGTCGCGCTCGACTATGCGCGGGCCAAGGTCGACGGGTACACCGAGAGCGGTGACCCGGCGCTGACCCTCGACGTCGGCAGCCAGAGCGTGAAGTCGCTGACCGGCCAGATCGGGATCGAAGCGCGCGCCGACCTGCCGGGCATCCGCCCGTATGCCGCGGTGACCGCGGAGCACGAATTCTCCGGCGACGGGCGTGTCATCAGCTTCGCGCAAACCGATGCGCCGCTCATCGTCAACCGCTGGGACGTGACCCGCGACAAGCAAACCTATGCGCGCGTCTCGGTCGGCGCGGCCGCGACGATCATGGGCGGCACGAGCCTCGACGCGGCGGTCACAAGCACACTCGGCCGCGACGGCGGCCAGGAAACGGGCGGGCACGTGGGGCTGAGGGCGAGCTTCTAGCCGAGGTCAGGCGGCGCGCTTCTGGACGCTCAGCTCCAGGCCAAGCGCACTGAGAACTGCGAGAAGGGTTTCCAGCGTTGGATTCCCGTTTTCCGAAAGCGCGTTGTAAAGCGCCTGTCTACCGAGGCCCGTCTTGCGAGCAATCTCGCTCATGCCGCGCGAGCGAGCGACGTCGCCGAGGGCGCTGGCGATGTGCTTGGGATCGTTCCCTTCCATCGCCGCTTCGAGATAAAACAGGATATCCTCCTCCGTCTGGAGGTGTTCGGCTGGATCAAACGGCGTTAGCTTCACCACTCTGTTCAATCTCGTCCTTCAGCCGCTTCGCCTTTGCGATGTCGGCATCCTGCGTCTTCTTGTCTCCTCCGCAAAGCAGGATGACAAGCGCCTTCCCGCGGCGGAAGAAATAGACGCGATAACCCGGCCCGTAATCGATGCGCATTTCGGAAACGCCGGAGCCTGCGGGCTTCACGTCCCCGAAATTGCCGTTCGAAGCTTGAGACGATCGGCGATCCGAGCCAACGGTGGAAAACGTCAGTTTCCGCCAGCTGGAAAGCTTGTCCTTTATAGAGGACAGAACTCGAATAGTCAAGATTGTCGCGCTTGGTCATGCGCTCACCATAGCCAAGCCGGCACAGCGTTGTAGGTTCGTTCGAATAGCCATGCCGCAAGATGCGCGCGATCCGGTTCTCCCGGATAGGTTTGCAGGCTAGCGCCGCCCGCCGAACCGCGTCCGTGACTGCCTCCCGAACCGACCCTTGCGCGTCCCCGGCTTGCCTTCGTTCGAATTGCCCGGCGGGCGCGGGGCGACGCGCTGCTCGTGCGGGATTCCGAGGTCGTCTTCCTCGAGCCGGCGGATTTCGTCGCGCAGCCGCGCGGCTTCCTCGAACTCGAGGTCGGCGGCGGCCCTGCGCATGCGCTCCTCGAGGTCGGCGAGATAGGCCTTGAGGTTGTGGCCGACGAGGTGGGGGCGCTCCTCGTCGCCGGTGTCGACCACCACGCCGTCGCGGGTCGCGAGGTGGGCCATGATGTCGTGGACGTTGCGCTTGATGCTCTCCGGCGTGATGCCGTGCTCCAGATTGTAGGCAACCTGCTTCTCGCGGCGCCGGTTGGTCTCGGCGAGTGCGCGCTCGATCGAGCCGGTGACCGTGTCTGCGTAAAGGATGACGCGGCCTTCGATGTTGCGCGCGGCCCGGCCGATCGTCTGGATCAGTGACGTCTCGGAGCGGAGGAAGCCTTCCTTGTCGGCATCGAGGATGGCGACGAGGCCGCACTCGGGGATGTCGAGGCCTTCGCGCAGCAGGTTAATCCCGACCAGCACGTCGTAGACGCCGAGCCTGAGCTCGCGGATCAGCTCGATGCGCTCGAGCGTCTCGACGTCGGAGTGCATGTAGCGGACCTTCAGGCCGGCCTCGTGGAGATACTCCGTCAGGTCTTCGGCCATGCGCTTGGTCAGCGTGGTGACGAGGGTGCGGTAACCCTTCTTCGCGGTCAGCTTCGCCTCGTTGACCAAATCGTCGACCTGGTCCTCGACCGGCTTGATCTCGACCGGCGGATCGATGAGGCCCGTCGGGCGGATCACCTGCTCGCTGAACACGCCGCCGGTCTCGTTCATCTCCCATGAGCCGGGCGTCGCCGAGACGAAGGTCGACTGCGGGCGCATCGCGTCCCATTCGTTGAAGCGCAGCGGCCGGTTGTCGATGCAGCTCGGCAGGCGAAAGCCATATTCGGCAAGCGTGATCTTCCGCCGGTGGTCCCCGCGCGCCATGGCGCCGATCTGCGGCACCGTCTGGTGCGATTCGTCGACGAACAGCAGAGCGTTGTCGGGGAGATATTCGAACAGGGTCGGCGGCGGCTCGCCCGGAAGACGTCCGGTCAGGAAGCGCGAGTAATTCTCGATGCCCGCGCACGATCCGGTCGCGGCGATCATTTCCAGATCGAAGTTGGTGCGTTGCTCGAGCCTTTGTGCCTCGAGCAGCCGTCCCTCCGCCTGCAGTTCCTTCAGCCGCTCGGCGAGCTCGTGCTTGATCGCCTGCATCGCCTGCTTCAGCGTCGGCCCCGGCGTCACATAGTGCGAGTTCGCATAGACCTTGATGCTGTCCAGCGAGGCGATGGTCTTCCCGGTCAGCGGGTCGAACTCGCTGATGTCCTCGATCTCGTCGCCGAAGAAGCTGACCCGCCACGCCATGTCCTCATAGTGCGAGGGAAAAATCTCGAGGCTGTCGCCGCGCACGCGGAAATTGCCGCGCGTGAAGCTGGCGTCGTTGCGGCGGTACTGGAGCGCGACGAGCTTGCGGATGACCTCGCGCTGGTCGTCGACCTGCCCCTTCTTCAAGGAGAAGGTCATGGCCGAGTAAGTCTCCACCGATCCGATGCCGTACAGGCACGAGACCGAGGCGACGATGATCACGTCGTCGCGCTCGAGCAGTGACCGCGTCGCCGAGTGGCGCATGCGGTCGATCGCCTCGTTCACGCTCGACTCCTTCTCGATGTAGGTGTCGGTGCGCGGGACGTAGGCCTCCGGCTGGTAGTAATCGTAATAGCTGACGAAATATTCGACCGCGTTGTCGGGAAAGAAGCTCTTGAACTCGCCGTAGAGCTGGGCGGCGAGGATCTTGTTCGGGGCGATCACCAGCGCCGGCCGCTGCAGGGTCTCGATCACCTTCGCCATAGTGAAGGTCTTGCCCGATCCGGTGACTCCAAGCAGCACCTGGCTCTTCTCGCCCTCGGAAGCGGCTTCGGTCAGCTCCCTGATCGCCTGCGGCTGGTCGCCCGCGGGCTCATAGTCCGAGACAATCCTGAAGCTTTTGCCGCCTTCCGCCTTGTCGGGACGCGCGGGCTTGTGCGGCACAAAGCTGTCAGTCGTCTCCGGCTCGGCGAGGCTGGTGCGGATTTGAATGGCCATGACGCACAGATGGCTGCGCACCACCGACGGTTCAACGTAGCTGCTAGAAAGCCTCCGCCATAGACGGGACGAGTGGTTTGTCCCGAATGCTCACGATCGAATAGATCATTGCCTGAATACCGGCGCCGACCTTGCCGGTGCCGCCGATTGACCCGTAGCAACCCAGGACAGGGTTGAGAAAAATGGGCCCGAGCGGGGGGCCGCCGAAGGTCATGATTCCGGATTCGCCGCCCCAATAGAAACCACCGCCGCCCGACAGAATCGTGAAAGTGGCGTTCCCGCCCTCCGTGATAAGGTAACGAGTCACATGAGTGGGCTTGCCGAAATATTTGTTGGCGGGATTTGCGATTAGGACTCCCTTGGTAAGCTGGTCGAAGGCGCCGCCGAGAAGCTGAACATAGTCGCCGATGTTGAAGCCAAGGCCCTGGACGATCATCTCGACAAAAGGTTTGAGGGCAAGTTCCTCGTCAGGTGCTTTGACGCCGTCGAGCCATTTCTCGTATTTGGCCGGATCGACGCTGTAGCCGAAGCCCGCACCGGCACCGAGGATTTCGAACTTCCGTCCGTTAGCCTCGGTGATTTCAACTTTCACCGCGCCGACCTGACCGGTGTCGCCGAGGCTTGCTGACCAGACGTTCGTCACCTGAAAGGTACCCGGAATCCGATCGTTGCGAATGAGCGGTTTCAAATCGAGCGGCGGGTCGGGGGGAGCGCCGCCTTCGGCGAACATGTTCATCCGGAACAGCGTATGGCCTTCGGGATCAACCACGCCATCGATGTTGTGAAAAAGGCCCTTCGCAAGCCAATGCCTCTGAAAGTCCCAGATTGCCGACAGCAGGTAGGGCGAACAGTCGCCGTCACCGCCGGGGAGGATCGGGGCGGGCCACTCCTCCTTCTTGCCGCCGTTCGCGACAGGGATCCGGGCTAGCAGACCGATGATGCGTTGCTGATCTTGCTGCGAATTCTTGACGTTAACCTGATTCCAGCGCCGCCCGACCGGCCCGTCAATATGAACGCTCATGATGACTCCCCCGCGATTGAACGAAGGAACTCTGACCGACTCAGCGCCTCTGCGCCGCGATTGCATTGCTTACGGTGTAGAAACAATCAAGAGCATTGATCGGCATCTGCAGCGGATCATCTGCCCCACTGGGCCCCGCGAAGTTGCCCGCTTCCTTGGCTGGATCGCGAAAAAGGAGCCGGATTCCACGCACCGACGCACAGACGCCGCTAGTGCACCGAACAGGTTCTGATATGCTGTCCGCGAAACGAGGGCTTCCGATGAAACAGAGCATCTTTCTGATCGCGTTCGCCGCCGCAATTCTTGCTTCGTGCAACAAGGGGCCCGAGGTGGACCTCAAGAACGCGAGCGGGAACGAGGTGACCAAGGCGGTGCGCCAGTCCGGCGTGATGACCGAGGGCGCGATGGTCGAGCCTGGCCTGTGGGAATCCAAGGTGACGGTGCACGAGATGAACATCCCGGGCATGCCGGCCGAGTTCGCCGACAAGATGAAGGAAACCATGGCGCAGCACCAGCCGGATGCGTCGAGGAGCTGCCTGACGCCCGAGGAGGTGAAGCGGCCCAAGGAAGATTTCTTCGGTGCCGACAAGTCGTGCCGTTACGAGCATTTCACCATGGGCGGAGGCAAGATCGACATCCGCATGCAGTGCAAGCGGGAAGGCGGCACGCAGGAGACGACCATGACCGGCAGCTACACGCCGACCACTTATTCGATGGATATGGCGAGCAACGCCACCGGCGGCGAGCAGTCGGGCATGACGATGAAAATGCACGTCGACGCCAAGCGGGTCGGCGAATGCACCGGCAAGGAGGGATAGGCTGCGGCTGATGGCGCGTTAGCCGCCCGACATGAGCCGGATCCCAGTTCTCCTCAACCGCGGCGGCGGGACCATCAAAGCCGACCCGTCGATTGCAGAGCGGGCCGCGCAGGCGTTGCGCGACGCGGGAATCCATGCCGAAATCGAGTTGATCGACGGCGGCGACTGCGAAGTGCGCAGCCGCGCGGTCGCCGAACGCGGCGATCCGCTGCTGATCGTCGGCGGGGGCGACGGCACGATCAGCGCTGCGGCCTCGGCGCTGGTCGGAACCGGCACGAAGCTCGGAATCCTTCCGCTCGGCACGCTCAACCATTTTGCGCGCGACCTCGGCATTCCCGTCGACCTCGACGACGCCGCGAAGCTGATCGCCGGCGGCAAGGAGCGCCGCGTCGACGTCGGCGAGATGAACGGCAGGCTGTTCATCAACAACAGCGCCATCGGGCTCTACCCGCTGATGGTGATCGATCGCGACCGCCAGCAGGAGCGGCTCGGACGGAGCAAGCGGCTGGCGCTGATCGTCGCCTCGCTGCGCACCCTGGTGCGGTTCAACCATCACCGGCTGACGCTGACCGTCAACGACGAGCGCACCGGCCGCGTCGACACGCCTTTGCTGTTCGTCGGCAACAACGATTACCGGATCGACATGGGCGCGCCGGGGCAGCGGGAGCGGATAGACGCCGGCCAGCTGTGCGTGCTCGTGATGCGCAAGAAGACCCGCCGCAGCTTCCTCGCGGCGAGCCTGCGCGCCTTCATCGGCCGCAGCCGCCGCGACGACATGGTCCGCCTGGACGGCGTGGAGCGGCTTCGCGTGGCGGTGCATCGCTCGCGGCTCGTGGTCTCGCTCGACGGCGAGGTGGTGCAGGTCGAACCGCCGCTCGACTACCGGATCCGAAAGAAGGCGCTGCGGGTCGTCGTACCCTGAACGGGCCGGCGGCATGGAACCGGTGCGGGCCTCTCATGGTTCGCACCATGGGCAAAGCAATTGAGGGGTGCTCTTGGCGACCCACGCTCATTCTGGAATATCCGACCGGAACCGCGCCCGCGGGCTGCGTGCCGCCGGAATTGCGATCATCGTGCTGAGCGTCGGCGCGGCGCTTCTCCCGGCCGGCAAGAGCATCTCTTCGGACCTGGTAGGAGGACTGCTCATCGCGGCGGGCCTCATTGAAATTGTCGCGGGATCGCTGCGCCGGGAGGCACGGTATTATGAAATGGCGGCCGGCGGCGTCACTGCGGTGGCGGGCCTGCTGTTCATCCTAAACCCGACGACGCATTTCTTCCCCAACGTGACGCTGGTCATTGCCTGGCTCCTGATCCGAAGCCTGATTCTTGCCGCCGCTATCCGGCCGAGCGAAGGCTCGGTGCGCATCTGGACGGGCATTTCTGCAGCGGTCGACCTGCTGCTCGGGCTGCTGTTGATGGCTGGCCTGTCGATCACGACCATTGTCGTTAGCGTGTTCGGGCCGACCGAACCGCTGGTCGCCAGCTTTGCCTGGTTTCTCGCGACGAGCTTTGTCGTCAACGGCCTGCTCCTGCTGGAGGTCGCGAGCTGCGAGCAGCAGGTGGCGGCGGCCTAACAGCCAACCGCACGGGATCGGCAGCTTGCGCGTCGCCGGGCGCGCCTCGATAAGCGAGCGATGTTCCAGGGCGCTCCGAACCTGTCGGTCGACATCGTCGCGGAGATCGTGCGGCTCGCGGTCGCCCCGGTGTTCCTGCTCAGCGGCATCGCCTCGTTCGTGAATGTCTGCACCTCGCGCCTTTCGCGGATCGTCGACCGCTCGCGCCAGGTCGAGCCGATGCTGCTCGCCAGCCGGGGCCCAGAGCACGACCGCTGGCTCGGCGAGCTCCATGTGCTCGACCGGCGGATGAGCCTGGTGAGCTGGGCAATCTCGTTGTCCGTCCTGTCGGCGGCGATGATCTGCGCGGTCGTCGTGCTGCTGTTCAGCGCGAGCCTCACCAGCCTTCACGTCGCCACCGCGATCGCCTTGCTGTTCATCGGATCGATGATCGCGATCGGGATTGCGTTTGCGATCTTCCTGGTCGAGACCCGCGTCGGCTCGCGGGCGGTCCGGGTGCGCTCGGAACTCCTCCAGCACCGAGTGGACGAGGGGGCTTAGCGCGGATGACCGACCTGCCCGAACTCCTCCCGGTCGAGCCCGGCTACAGGAATGTGCTGCGGGCCCGGCTGGCGCTGATGTGGCTGGTCCTCTCCGCGGGCGCGCTGATTGCCGGCTATGCGCTGGCCGATGCGACGCGCTTTGCGATGCTGATCCCGGCCGCGGTGCTGCTCGCCGGGCTGCTCGCCGTCGCCATGCTTCCCGGACGAATCCATCGGCGCCTGCGCTATGGCCTCAGTGAGCGGCTGCTGCAGGTTGTCCGCGGCTGGCTGTTCCACACCGACACCGTGGTCCCGCTGGTGCGCGTCCAGCATCTCGACGTCGTTCGCGGCCCCCTCGACAAGATGTTCGGGACCGCGACGCTCGTCCTGCACACCGCCGGGACGCACAACAGCACCGTCACTGTCCCCGGCCTCGCCCCCGACCGGGCCGAAGCGATGCGCGACGTCATCCGTGAGCATGTCCGCACCGATTTCGCCTGACGAGGGCGCCGTCGGCCCGCCCGAGCGGCTGCATCCGCTGTTCCTGATCAAGGGGCTGCGGAGGTCGCTTCGCAGCCTCGGCGGCGCCTATGCGCTGATCGCCTACCTGGCGGTCTCGGGGCGCTGGAGCACCGCCGTCGTCGCGGCCATCGCGATCCTTCTCCTCGGTATCGGCGGCACGATCCTCTACTGGACCCGCTTCCAGTTTCGCGTCGGGCAGCACGAAATCCGTATCGACAGCGGAGTGGTCAACCGCCGCCATCGCTCGATCCCCTTCGACCGGATCCAGGACGTCGACATCGTCCAGGGGCCGCTCGCGCGCTTGCTCGATCTCGCCGAAGTGAAGTTCGAGACAGGCGGCGGCGGCGAAGGCCCGCGCTCCGAAGAAGGCGTGCTGCATGCGATCACGCTCGACCGCGCCGAGGAAATCCGCCGGCTGGTGCGGGGCAGGCGCGTATCGGCACTCGAACCGGCCAGGACAACCGGAGAGCGCCCGCCCATTTACGCGATGAGCGCCGGACGCGTTTTTCTTGCCGGCACGTTCAATTTCTCGCTGGCCGTATTCGCCGCCCTCATCGGCTTTACGCAAACCATAGGCCAGCCGCTCGGCATCGACCCCTTCCAGGAAAGCTTCTGGCGCAACCTGGTTGCCGCGAGCACGCCGCTCGAGCAGTTCGTCCTTACGCATCGCCTGGCCGGCATCGCCGCCGGAATTGCATTGCTCCTGCTGCTCGGCCTCGGGACCGGAATCGTCCGCACTCTCTTGCGCGATTATGGCTTCCGGCTCGACGGCACCGGAACGGGGCTGCGCCGGCGGCGAGGGCTGCTGACCAGGACCGACGTCACGCTTCCGGTGAACCGCGCGCAGGCGGTGATCGTCGCCTCGGGGCCGGTCCGGGAATCATTCGGCTGGAGCGAGCTCTTCCTGCAAAGCCTCGCGCAGGAAGAGCGCAGCCGCGGCAATCACGAGCTGGCGCCGCTTGCGCAGCCGGCGGAGGTCGATGCAATCCTTGAGGAAATGCGTTGGCGGCCGGTCCCGGCATCGCCGGCATGGACGCGGGTGTCGCCGGCCTATGTCGGGTCGTTCGCGCTCGCCCTCTCGCCATTTCTTCTCGTGATCGTCGCGCAGGCGCTAGTGGTGTGGCCGATGGCGGTGCTTTTCTCCGCGGGCCTGCTCGCGCTCGTCGCCGGCCGCGCGCTGGCGTGGCGGCGGATCGCCTACGCGCTCGACGGCGACCGCTTGCTGATGCGCTCCGGCTGGTGGAGGCGCCGGCTGGTGATCCTTCCCAAGTCGCGCATCCAGAGCATCGACTACACCGAGAATTTCATCACTCGACGACTCGGCACCGCAACCCTCCAGTTCGGCGTCGCGGGCGGGCGCGCAGCGGCGCATCTTATCCCCGCAATCCCCACCGGGGCGGCGCGCGCATTGCGCGACGGGCTGCTAGGGTCCGCACCATGAGTGTCGCTTTGCAGGTGGAGCGGTCGGTGACCGGCCAGCCGTGGCGGTGGCGGCGGGAGCCGGACGAGAGCCCCGGCATGGACGCGCTGGTCGACGAGCTGCTGCTCGCCCGCGGGGTGTCTCGCGAGGACCTCGCCCGCCACCGCGACCCGCGGATCCGCGACTTCTTGCCCGATCCCTCCTGCTTCAGGGACATGGACAAGGGCGCCAAGCGGCTCGCCGACGCGGTCCAGAGCGGCGAGACGATCGCGATCTTCGGCGATTATGATGTCGACGGAGCGACCAGCGCGGCGCTTCTGACCTTGCTGCTTCGGCGGCTCGGCGCGGAGCCGGTCGTCTACATCCCCGACCGGCTGATGGAGGGCTACGGCCCGTCCGGCAAGGCGCTGGTCGAGCTGAAGGCGCGCGGCGCGAGCGTCGCCGTGTGTGTCGACTGCGGCGCGCAGGCGTTCGAGGCGCTCGACGAAGCCAAGGCAGCCGGGCTCGACGTGATCGTCGTCGATCACCACCAATGTGCAAGCCTGCTCCCCGTCGCGCACGCGCTGATCAACCCCAACCGGCTCGACGAGAGCGAGGACGGCGCCGCGCACGGCCATCTCGCCGCGGTCGGGATGGCCTTCCTTCTGGGCGTGGCGCTGATCCGCGAGCTTCGCGGGCGCGGCTTCTTCGAAACGCTGGCCGAGCCCAAGATCCTCGACCTGCTCGACCTCGTCGCGCTCGGAACGGTCGCGGATGTGGCTCGGCTGAAGAGCCTCAACCGCGCCTTCGTCACGCAGGGCCTGCGGGTGATGGCTGCCCGGCAGAACATCGGGCTGGCAGCCCTCGCCGAAGCGGCGCGGCTGGTGAAGCCGCCGAGCTGCCGCGACCTCGGCTTCGCGCTCGGACCGCGCATCAACGCCGGCGGGCGAGTCGGCAAATCCGATCTCGGCGTTCGCCTGCTGACCTGCACCGACCCGGAGGAAGCGCGGGCCATCGCCGCCGAGCTCGACCGCCTCAACGAGGAACGCCGCGCAATCGAAATGCTGGTGTGCGAGCAGGCGGAGGAGCAGGCATCGAAGCTCAATGGTGCGTCGGTGATCACGGTGATGAGCGGCGGCTGGCACCAGGGCGTGATCGGGATTGTCGCCGGGCGCCTGAAGGAGCGGTTCGGCCGCCCCGCCATCGTCATTGCCGAGACCGAGGATGGCACCGGCAAGGGCTCGGGCCGCTCGATCTCCGGAGTCGATTTGGGCGCGGCCGTACTGGCCGCAAAAGACAGCGGCCTGCTCGTCGCGGGCGGCGGCCATGCGATGGCGGCGGGGCTGACGCTTCCGGCCGGCGGGCTCGAGCCGTTCCGCGAGTTCATCGGCGACCGGCTGGCTGCCGATGTCGAGAAAGCGCGCACCGACCGTGCGCTGCTGCTCGACGCGCTGCTCGCGCCGGGCGGGGTCGCGGGCTCGCTGTGCGATGCGCTCGATTGCGCGGGGCCGTATGGTGCCGGCTGGCCGAGCCCCCGCGTCGCCGCCGGCCCTGCGCGGCTTCTGAAGACGAGCATCGTCGGCAACGGCCACGTCCGGGGCATCGCCTGCGGCGACGACGGCAGGAGCTTCAAGTGGATCGCCTTCCGAAGCGCCAACAGCGAACTCGGCCGGGCGCTGCTGTCGTCGCCCGCCGATGCGCGCTGGTGGCTCGCCGGCTCGATAAGGCGCGACGAATGGAACGGCGGCAACGCGGCCGAGATGCACGTCGAGGACGCCGCGCTCGCTTGACCCTGCAAAAGCCCTCGCCTAACCGGCGAGCCGCCTTTCCGGCCCCATCGTCTAGCGGTCCAGGACGTCGCCCTTTCACGGCGAAAACACGGGTTCGAGTCCCGTTGGGGTCACCATAAAGCGCAAGGTTAGGGACCTCGCGCATTTTTGGCGACGTAGCCCGGGCGTTCGCAAGGGCAGGTCCGGACTTCAGTCCGGATGGACCGTGCACAGTGCAAGATACCAGGGGAAGCGCCGCCGCTTTGCGCGCGGGGGCCGTCTTTCTTCGACGATGTCGAAGCCGCCGTGATGAAGCAGCTGACGCAAACATCCAGGCGTGTAACGCCACGTTCCGTAGCCACGCCGGATGCTGGTCATGCCGACGCGGGCCTCGCGCCGGATAACGAATTTGGCCCAATTACCCGGGAGCGACAGGACCTGCGAAGTCTGCACGATCAGGCGCTCGCGGGTAAGCTGGCCGACCTGCCTCAGGACATGGGCCGGATCGGCGACATGGTAGAGACCTCCCAGGCAGAGCACGACGTCGAACGGCTCGCTGAACATGTCGGTGAGGCGATAGACATCGCCCAGCCGGAACTCGATCTTGCAGTCGGTCTTCAGCGTGCTCGCAAGGAAGCGGGCACACGCAACCCGGTCCTCCGCGAACTCGACGCCGACGACCTCACGGGCACCCGCCTGCGCCGCCAACAGCGCAAAAGCGCCGTTGGCCGAGAAGAGGTCGAGCACGCGCTTGCCGGCGACTGAATCGCGAATCCAGTCGGCGGTCATCTCCTGCTTGAGGTCGTTGTTGGCGAGGAGGTTTGCTTGCGGGTGCACCGGCGACTGCGCGTTGCGGAAGACAACCTGGGTGAACCAGGCGGTGGCAGGGATCGCCGCCATCTCCCTCTGCTGCTCCGGCGTCAGCGCATAATCGAGTGAAAGCGGCACGACCATTGTCCTCCTGGCGTCGTGCTAGCCGCGCGAGTCCAGCATTCCAACTCTCGGCAGGCTCGAAGGGCTGTCCGGAGCGCATGAAGGAAAGAGATCAGCCCCTCAGCATCTCCGCGTGCCAGCGCAAATGATCGGCCATGAATGTCGAGATGAAATAATAGCTGTGATCGTAGCCGGGCTGCCGCCGCAGGATCAGCGCGATCTTTGCGTCCGCGCAGGCTTGGCTGAGCAGCTCGGGGCGTAATTCCTGTTCAAGGAATTGATCCGCGGTGCCCACATCGACGAGCAGCGCGTTCACCCGCGCGCCGTCCTCGATCAGCGCGACCGCGTCGTGCTTTCGCCACGTCGAGCGGTCCTCGCCGAGATAGCCGCCAAGCGCTTTCTGCCCCCACGGCACCTGGCTCGGCGCGACGATGGGCGCGAAGGCCGAGACGCTGCGGAACCGCTCCGGGGAGTTGAGCGCGACCGTGAGCGCGCCGTGACCGCCCATCGAATGTCCGGTGATGCCCTGGCGCTCCATGTCCACGGGGAATTCGGCGCCGACCAGCGCCGGAAGCTCGTCAGTGACGTAGCTCCACATGCGATAATTGCGTGACCACGGCTCCTCGGTCGCATCGACGTAGAAGCCTGCGCCCTTGCCGAAGTCGTAGCCCTCTGCGTCGGGCACATGATCGCCGCGCGGGCTCGTGTCGGGCGCCACGAAGATCAGCCCGAGCTCGGCGCAGGCGGCGCGATACTCGCCCTTCTCCGTGACGTTGGCATGGGTGCAGGTGAGGCCCGACAAATACCAGACGACCGGCAGCTTCCCGCCTTGCTCTGCCTGCGGAGGAAGGAAGATCGAAAAGATCATGTCGGTGCAGGTCGCGGCGGACGCATGCTTGAGGACCAGCTGCCGCCCGTCGTGCGACTTGTTCTCGGAGAGGATTTCCATTCGTACCCTTACCTCGTCATTGCGAGCGCAGCGAAGCAATCCATCGCGCGGTGCCGTTCACTGGATTGCTTCGTCGCTCCGCTCCTCGCAATGACGAGCTACTGCGCCGGCCGGTGCAGCCCGCAGAGCTTGTTCCCGTCCGGGTCGCGCAGATAAGCGAGATAGAGCCTGCCGAACCCGCCCTCGCGGTAGCCCGGCGGGTCCTCGATCGACGCCCCGCCTGCTTCCACTCCCCGCTTGTGCCAAGCGTCGACCTCTTCGGGGCTGTCGAAGTTGAAGCCGACCGTGCCGCCGTTGGCGTGGCACGCGGCTTGTCCGTCGATCGGCTTCGTGACCATGAACACCGCGCCCTTGTTGCGGTAGGCGAGCCGCCCCTTGTCGTCCTGCATGGCCTCCTTGCCGAACAAGGCGTCGTAGAACTTGCGTGAACGATCGACGTCGTTCGACCCGACCATGATGTGGCTGAACATGCTGCTCTCCCCTCTAGTAAACCACGACGCTCCTGATGCTCTCGCCCGCGTGCATCAGGTCGAAACCCTTGTTGATGTCGTCGAGCTCGAGCACGTGGGTGATCATCGGGTCGATCGCGATCTTGCCGTCCATGTACCAGTCGACGATCTTAGGCACGTCGGTGCGGCCGCGCGCGCCGCCGAACGCGGTGCCGCGCCAGTTGCGCCCGGTGACGAGCTGGAACGGGCGCGTCGCGATTTCCTTGCCCGCCTCGGCGACGCCGATGATGATGCTCGTGCCCCAGCCGCGGTGGCAGCACTCGAGCGCGGTGCGCATCACCTCGGTGTTGCCGGTCGCGTCGAAGGTGTAGTCCGCGCCGCCGTCGGTCATCTCCACCACCTTGGCGACGATTTCGTCGCGGCTCATGCCCCTGGTGTTGAGGAAGTCGGTCATGCCGAACCTGCGGCCCCAATCCTCGCGGTCGGGGTTGATGTCGACGCCGATGATCCGTCCAGCGCCGGCGAGCCTGGCTCCCTGGATGACGTTGAGCCCGATCCCGCCGAGCCCGAAAACGACGACATTGTCGCCGACCTCGACCTTGGCCGTGTTGACGACCGCGCCGACTCCCGTGGTCACGCCGCAGCCGATGTAGCAGCTGGTCTTGAACGGCGCGTCCTCGCGGATCTTGGCGACCGCGATCTCCGGCAGGACGGTGAAGTTCGAGAAGGTCGAGCAGCCCATGTAGTGGAAGATCGTCTCGCCCTTGTAGCGGAAGCGGCTGGTGCCGTCGGGCATCAGGCCCTTGCCCTGCGTCGCGCGGATCGCGGTGCAGAGGTTGGTCTTCCCCGAAAGGCACGACTTACACTGGCGGCATTCGGGGGTGTACAGCGGGATCACGTGATCGCCCGGCTTCACGCTGGTGACTCCCGGCCCGATCTCGCGCACGATTCCCGCGCCCTCGTGGCCGAGGATGGACGGGAAGATGCCCTCGCTGTCGAAGCCGTCGAGCGTGTAGGCGTCGGTGTGGCAGATGCCGGTCGCCATGATCTCGACCAGCACCTCGCCCTGCTTCGGCCCCTCGAGGTCGACCTCGACGATCTCGAGCGGCTGCTTGGCTTCGAACGCGACGGCGGCGCGGGTCTTCATGTTCTCTCTCCGTTGAGGAAGTTGCGGATCCAGCCGGCGACCCGCGCGCTGTCGTTGGGCGCGTCGAGGGAGGCGAGCGCCTCCGCGGGATTCGGCACTGCGTCGTGGCGTTTCTCGATCAGCGCTTTTGCGAACGCCGGCGAGAACTCGGGGTGGAACTGGAAGCTGATCGCGGGCCGGTTCGTCCAGGCGAGCGCCGCCAGCGGCGTGAAGTCCGACGCGGCGACCACCTCGGTGTTCGGCGGCTGGACGATCACCTGGTCCTGGTGCGAGGCGGGGATCGCGATCGTCCCCGCCGTGTCGATCCAGGGCTCCGAATGGACGATCGTGTAGCGGTGGAGGCCCGTGCCCCACCCCTTGTCGGATTTCTCGACCTTTCCGCCGAGCGCCTCGGCCATCACCTGGTGCCCGAAGCATATGCCGACCATCTTCGCGTCGCCCGCGTCGCGGATGAACTGCTCGAGCGGCGCGATCCACGGCAGCGGGTCGTACACGCCCGCGGCCGAGCCGGTGATCAGGTAGGCATCATAGCTTGCCAGATCGGGCAACTCGCCTGACTGGACGTCGAAGCTCTCGACGTCGAACCCGGGGCCGAACAGCCGCGCGAACATTGCGGAATAGTCGCCGAACTCGTCGGCGAGATTGCCCGGCGGGCGGCCGGTTTCGAGGATTGCGACCTTCATCGCGCCGCCTTGCCACCGCAATGGGCTTCGGCCAAGACGCAGCGATGGGAAGCGCGCTCGATGGATGCCATGCGCTGATCACCGGCGGCGGGACCGGCATCGGCGCGGCCGCGGCCCGGCACCTATCGGGTGAAGGCGCGAAGCTGTCGCTGCTGGGCCGGCGGATCGAGCCCTTACAGGCGGTTGTGAAAGGGCTCGGCGGAACAGCGATCCGGTGCGACGTCACCGATCCAGAGCGCATCCGAGCCGCCTTCGACGAAGCGCGCGCCGCGAACGGCCCGATCGACTGCCTCATCGTCAACGCCGGCATCGCCGAGAGCGCGCCCTTCCACAAGATGACGCGCGGAAGCTGGGACCGGATCGTCGCCACCAACCTCACCGCGGCATTCGATTGCGCCCAGGCCGCGCTCGGCGATTTGCTGAAGAGCGACAACGGCCGCCTTGTCTTCGTCGCTTCCGTCGCCAGCCTGCGCGGCGTTCCCTACGCCGCGCATTATGCCGCCTCGAAGCACGGCCTGCTCGGGCTGATGCGCAGCCTCGCCGCCGAATATGCGAAGACCAGCCTGACGGTGAATGCGGTCTGCCCGGGCTATGTCGACACGCCGATGACCGACCAGTCGGTCGCCCGCGTGTCGGAGATCACCGGCCGCAGCGCCGATGACTCGCGCTCGATCATCACCAACATGAATGCGAGCGGGCGGCTGGTGGACCCGGGGGCCATCGGCAACGTCATCGCCATGCTCTGCCTGCCGCTCAGCCGCGACATCAACGGCGCCGCGATCACCCTCGACGGCGGGACGACGGCATGAGCTTCGACCCCTCGGCCTTCGCACCGAAGCACTTCCTTTGGGAGTTCCGGAACGGCGTCGCGACGATCACGCTCAACCGGCCGGAGCGGAAGAACCCGCTGACCTTCGACAGCTATGATGAGCTGCGCGCGACCTTCCACAATCTCGACCAATGTTACCAGGTGAAGGTCGTCCTGATCCGCGGCGCGGGCGGCAATTTCTGCTCGGGCGGCGACGTTCACGAAATCATCGGCCCGCTCACGAAGATGAAGCCCGACGGGCTGCTCAGGTTCACGCGCATGACCGGCGACCTGGTGCGCGCGATGCGCAAGTGCCCGCAGCCAATCGTCGCCGCGGTCGAGGGCGTCTGCGCCGGCGCCGGGGCGATCCTGGCGATGGCAAGCGACATCCGGTTCGGCCAGCCGGGCTGCCGGACCGCCTTCCTGTTCAGCCGCGTCGGCCTGTCCGGCGCCGATATGGGCGCCTGCGCGATCCTGCCGCGGATCATCGGGCACGGCCGCGCCGCCGAGCTGCTGTTCACCGGCCGCGACATGACCAGCGATGAGGGACTCGCCTGGGGGTTCTACAACCGCGTCGTCGAGGACGTGATGGCGGAGGCCTGCGCGCTCGCCGACCAGCTCGCTGCCGGCCCAAGCGTCGCGCACGCCATTACCAAGCGCCAGCTCGACGCCGAATGGACCATGACGATCGAGCAGGCGCTCGAAGCCGAAGCGCGAGCTCAGGCGCGGTGCATGGAGACCAAGGATTTCCATCGCGCCTACGAGGCCTTCGCCGACAAGCGGGCGCCGGAGTTTGAAGGCAACTGATGGCCGACCGCAGCTTTCTCGCCTGGCCATTTTTCGAACCGCGCCACCGCGAGCTGGCCAATGACTTGCAGCAATGGTGCTCGGACAACCTCGCCGTCCGCATCGCCGACGACCTAGACAGCGAGTGCCGAATGCTCGTCCGCGACCTCGGCGCGGCGGGGTTCCTCAAGCTCACGGTCGCTGACGGCGACAGTCGGCCCAACGTGCGCAGCCTCGCCATTGCCCGCGAGACGCTTGCCTATCACTCCGCTCTCGCCGACTTCGCTTTCGCGATGCAGGGCCTCGGCTCCGGTGCGATCTCGCTGTTCGGAACGGTCGAGCAGAAGCGCGAATGGCTGCCGAAGGTCGCATCCGGCGAAGCGATCGCGGCCTTCGCGATGACCGAGCCGGAGTGCGGCTCCGACGCCGCGAACATGCAGACGTCGGCGATGCGCGACGGCGACGAATGGGTGCTCGTCGGCGAGAAGACGCTCATCTCCAACGGCGGCACCGCGGACTTTTATCTGACCTTCGCGCGTACGGGAGAAGGCGAGGGGGCGCGCGGGCTCTCGGCGTTCATCGTCCCCGCCGACGCCGTCACCGTCGCCGAGCGGATCGAGGTCATCGCCCCGCATCCGCTCGCGCGGCTCACCTACGACAATGTCCGCATCCCGGCCGACGCGATCGTCGGCGAGCCGGGTGAGGGGTTCCGTATCGGCATGGAGACGTTGAACCTGTTCCGCGTCACCGTCGGCGCGGCCGCCCTCGGCTTTGCGCGGCGCGCGCTCGACGAAGCGCTTTTCTTCAGCACGAGCCGCCGCCTCGGAAGCGCCACGCTAGCGGACAATTCGGTGACCCAGGCCAAGCTGGCGGACATGGCGCTGCTGATCGATGCCTCCGCGCTTCTGATCTACCGCGCGGCCTGGCAGCAGGATGAGGGCGGCGCCGACAACCGCCGCGCCGCCGCCATGGCCAAGCTCCACGCGACCGAGGCCGCGCAAAAGGTCATCGACATGGCGGTGCAGATGCACGGCGGCGCGGGCGTTACGCGCGGGGTCAAGGTCGAGGAGCTGTACCGCGACATCCGCGCGCTTCGCATCTACGAAGGCGCGAGCGAGGTGCAGCGCCAGATCATTGCGCGCGATCTGCTAAAGGGGGTGAACCGATGAAGATGCTGCAGCCGCCGGGCTGGCCGCGGCCAAAGGGCTATTCGAACGGCGTCAGCGCGAAGGGCCGGATGATCTTCACCGCCGGCGTGGTCGGCTGGGACGAGCACGAGAGCTTCCCCGAATATACGCTTCACGGGCAGTTCGCGCGGGCGCTGCGCAACACGCTCCAGATCCTCGCCGAGGACGGGGCGGGGCCGCAGCACGTCGTCAAGATGACCTGCTACGTCACCGACCGCAGCGAATACCTCCACTCGCGCGACGAGATCGGCGCCGCCTGGCGCGAGATCATGGGCCAGAACTTTCCCGCGATGGCGCTGGTCGAGGTGAAGGGGCTAATCGAGGCCGCCGCCAAAATCGAGATCGAGACGACGGCGGTGGTGGAGGAATGAAGCGAGGGCCCTTAAATCCTCCCCGGAACGGGGAGGGGGACCGCTCGGCGAAGCCGAGTGGTGGAGGGGGGGCACGCTGCAAGCAGCAGCACGACGGTGGGCCCCCTCCGTCAGTCCTTCGGACTGCCACCTCCCCGTTCCGGGGAGGATTTGGGTGAGTTACGACTCCTTCGTCCGCGATCGTCTCCCGCCGCCGGAGCTGCTGCCGGAGTTCCGCTTCGACCTTCCGGAGGTGCAATATCCCGAGCGGCTCAACGCCGCCGCGGAGCTGCTGGAGGGCGGCGATCCGCAAGCGCTCGCGGTGGTCAACGCGCATGGCCGCTGGACCTACGCCGACCTCGACGATTTCAGCGGCCGCATCGCGCGGCTGCTGATCGAGGAGGAGGGGCTGGTTCCCGGCAACCGCGTGCTCCTGCGCGGGCCAAACACGTACACGATGTTCGCGGCCTGGCTGGCCGTTCTCAAGGCCGGCGGCGTGGTGGTCGCGACCATGCCGCTCTTGCGCCCGGGTGAGATCGCGACGGTGATCGATCGCGCGCAAATCTCGCACGCGATCGTCGACAGCCGCTTCATCGGCGATTTCCGCCAGGCGGTCGACCAGACGCATTCGGTGAAGCCCATCGTCAAATATGACGGGGACTACGGCCGCGGAGAGCTGGAGACGCGCACGGCGTCACTCGAGCCGCTCCTTCCCGCCGATACCGGCCGCGACGACCCGTGCATTATCGCCTTCACCAGCGGTACTACCGGCGTGCCGAAGGGCTGCGTGCAATTCCACCGCGATGTCCTCGCGCCGTGCGACACATTCGCGAAGCATCTCGTCGGTCCGAAGCGGGGCGACGTCTTCATGACGTCGGCGCCGATGGCGTTCACTTTCGGGCTCGGGATCACGCCCATGTTCCCGCTCCGCTTCGGCGCGGCGTCGGCGACCATCGAGCAGGCGAGCCCGCCGGCCCTACTCGAAGCCATCGTCAAGTTCGGCGTCACCCACCTCGGCACTGCACCCACCGCCTACAAAGCGATGCTCGCCACGGAGGGTTTGTCCGCTCCCACAGCCGTTCGCCCTGAGCCTGTCGAAGGGCTGTCCTTCCCTGCGAACCCAGAAAGAAAAAGCAGTCCTTCGACAAGCTCAGGACGAACGGAGGAGAGTGCGCTGACAAAGGCGCTCGAGACCCTCCGCTATTGCATTTCGGCCGGCGAGCATCTGCCCGAGGCGACCTGGCGCGCATGGAAGGAGCGCACCGGCATCGCGATCACCGACGGCATCGGCTCAACTGAGATGATGCACATCTTCGTCTCCGCGGCCGGCGACGACATTCGCCCCGGCGCGACGGGCAAGGCGGTGCCCGGCTATAGCGCGACCGTGCTCGACGCGGACGGGAACCCGATGGACGAGGGCGTCGGCCGACTCGCGATCAAGGGCCCCACCGGCTGTCGCTACCTCGATGACCCGCGCCAGCGCGACTATGTGGTCAACGGCTGGAACGTGACCGGCGACACCTACCGCCGCGACGCCGACGGTTATTACTGGTACCTCGCGCGCAGCGACGACATGATCGTCAGCTCGGGCTACAATATCGGTGCCCCCGAGGTGGAGAATGCGCTTTTGTCACATCCGGCGCTCGCCGAATGCGCGGTAATCGGCGTCCCGTGTCCCGAGCGCGGCCAGAAGGTGAAGGCGTTCGTGGTCCTCGCCGCCGATGCCGAGCCGTCGGAAGCGCTCGCCGCCGAGATCCAGGCGCACGCGAAAGCGACGATCGCCCCCTACAAATACCCGCGCGAGATCGAATTCGTCGATGCGCTGCCCAAGACGCCGACCGGCAAGCTCCGGCGGAGCGAGTTGCGGCAGCGTTAGCACGCCTGACCTGCATCCAAAAAGGACAGCGCCCCACCCGGGAGGGTGGGGCGCTTGCGGCGGTTACGAAGGGGAGAACTAGAACCGGTAACCAACCGCAATCTGGAGAATCGGATAGATTTTGAACTGGTCGATGTCGTTCTCGATCTCGCGCGCTTCCTCGCGAAGACTGGCCTGGAACTCCGGATCGGAGGCCAGCATGCCGGTCGCCGTGAGGTTGCGGACTCGCGGCGAGCCCTGGAACATACCGCCCGCTTCAATCCCGAAATGCACGCCGCGCGTCATGCGGCCGCCCCATCCGATCGTCAGCGTGGGCGCCAGGCTGTTGCCTTCGACCTTGCCTGACAGGACGCCGATTTCCGCCGGGGTGTAGGTTTCCCCGCCCACTTCGACGTCGGAGGTTGGAGTCGCTTTCAGGCTTACCCGGTTGTTGTTGATCCGCGCGCCGGCGGAAACCCGGAACCCGCCACCGAACGGGTGAAGGTCGAGCATCAGGCCGCCTGAGGCCAGCTTGAGGTCGCCATCATAATCGATGTCATCGGACTCGACGCTCCGCCCGACGCCCAGGAAGGTGGCGTTGCCGCGCACTCCGAGCGTGTTCGAGAACCGGTACGCGGCTTCCGGACCGATCCCCAAGGTACCGCCGGTGACGCCGACCGACACCCCCGGCGAGCTTTGCGCGAACGCGGGCGTGGCCGCCGCCACCGCAACGGCGGCGAAAAGCAGTTTCAATTTCATTCCATGCTCCCCCATCGTGGAAATCTGCGTGCCGGCAGCACTGCGCTGCGGGCAGGCTCCTGATCGCCGGGGCCGCGGCGTCTGTCATATCCCACTTGAGGTATGTCCCAACCTCGGCCAAGCATGCCGCAAGGGGCTGAGATTGCGGCGAAGTGCCGGTCAGCGATTAGCGAGTGCCGGGCAGTGAAATTGACGCCGAATCTGATCTACGAGGCCGCGCTCGACGATGAAATTTTCGCCGAGCTTCCCTCCATCGTTGGCGCGGCGGTCGGGGCACGCAGCTGCGTGCTTCACTGGCGAAACCAGAACGGCGCCGCCGAAATTTTCACCCACTCGGGTTATTTTTCCGACCGTCACATGGCCGATTATGCGGCCAATTTCGCAAGCCACGATTTGTGGACCGACGCCGGCATGCGCCAGGGTTTCGTCAACCGGGCGTGGCGCACGACCGACCTCGTCCCGGCCGCCAGCTACGAGCGAAGCATCTTCTACAATGAGTGGATTCGCTCGATGGGCGACGACACGTTCTTTTGCTGCGGGTCAGTGATGCGCACCCCGCTCGGCGACGGCATTGTCGGGCTTCACAGGGGCAAGAACCAAGACGACTTTTCGGACGAGGCGCTCGACGAGCTCAACCGGAACGTCGATCATCTGCGCGGGATGTTCGCGATCCGCGGCAAGATCGCGGGCCTGTGCCAGCGCAACGACCTGCTCAGCGCGATCTTCGTTTCGGATCGGGAAGCAACCTTCGCGGTCAACCGCGGCGGGCGCATTCTTCTTGCGAACGCAGCGGCGGAAGCCGTGCTGCAGTCGGGCCGCTTCCTGCGTTGCCGAAGCGGCCAGTTGCGCGCCGTGTCCGATGCCAGCCGCCGAGACCTCGAAGCGGCGATCGCGGCAGCCGCCGATCAGTCGGACGGCCAGGCATCGAGCTGCCTGCTGCGGTCCGGCGATGGCGGATTCCTGATCGCATCGCTGATGCCCTTGCCCGCGCAATTCTCGCAGCCTGCCGTCCTTGTCACCGTCGAGGACGAGCGAACGCGCATGCTGCCCGAGGTCGTTACAAGGCACTTGCAGGAAGCTTTCGGCCTGACACGGTCCGAGGCCGATGTCGCGATCCGTCTCGCCGACGGGGACACGATCCAGGAGATCAGCGACCGGCGCCGCTCCGCGGTCGGCACCGTCCGCATCCAGGTCAAGTCCGTCCTGTTGAAAATGGGCGCGCGCCGCCAGGGCGAGGTCGTGCGCATCGTCGGCATGCTTGGCCATGGATGCGCTGCCGGTGGCGTTCCCGAGGATCGGCGTTAACGGGCACGTCACCGGCAGGTCGGCAATTGGCAAGTGACGTTCGACGCGGCCGACTCCGCCTGACCACTGGCATCGAGCCGCAAGCCCTGCGGCCCCGGACCTATTGCGTGACACGGCGGCGGCGCATCTGTTAGCCGACGATCATGGCTTCCACCGCCGCCGCTTCCGCCCGCGAAATCCTGACCGGCCTCCATGACATCATGGCCAAGCGCGGCTCGGCACAGTCGAAGCTCGACCGCGTCGTCGATCTCATCGCCGCGGCGATGGGGAGCGCCGTCTGCTCGATCTACCTGCTGCGCGACAATGTTCTCGAGCTGTTCGCGACCCACGGGCTGCGCAAGGAAGCGGTCCACGTCACCCGGCTGAGGATGGGGGAGGGGCTGGTCGGCACCATCGCCGAGGGCCGCATCCTCAATCTCGCCGAAGCGGCCGAGCACCCGGCCTTCGCCTACCGTCCCGAAACGGGCGAGGAGCGCTTCCACAGTTTCGCCGGCGTGCCGATCGTGCGCCTGGAAACCCCGATCGGCGTGCTCGCCGTCCAGAACGCCGACCCGCGCCGCTACGAGGACGTCGAGATCGAGGCGCTGCAGACCGTGGCGATGGTCCTTTCCGAAATGATCGGAGCCGCGCGCCTGGTTGACGGCGCGCGCCGCAGCCGCCTGCGCAGCGCCGGCCCGCTCCGCCTGTCCGGCCTCAAGCTGGTCGCCGGGATGGCCAGGGGCGAGGCGGTGTTCCACGAGCCCCGGATCGTCGTCGAGCATACCGTCGCCGAAGACACCGAGGCCGAGCGCGAGCGCGTCTACGGGGCCTTCCGCAGGATGCGCGAACAGATCGACAATATGGCCAAGGAGGCGGAGTTCGGGACAACCGCCGAGCACCAGGAGATCGTCGAGACCTACCGGATGTTCGCCTATGACGAGGGCTGGTCGCGGCGCATCAATCAGGCCATCGACAGCGGCCTCACCGCCGAAGCGGCAATCGAGCGCGTGCAGCAGCGCATGCGCGCCAGGATGCAGGAGATCGACGACCCGCTGCTCCAGGAGCGGATGCACGACCTCGAGGACCTCTCGAACCGGCTGTTGCGCATCGTCTCCGGGCGGATGGCCACCGCGGCTCAGTCCGGCCTGACCCGCGACACGGTACTCGTTGCGCGCAACCTCGGGCCCGCCGACCTGCTCGAATATGACCGCCGGCGCCTGAAGGCGGTGCTGCTCGAGGAAGGCTCGCTGACCTCGCACACAACCATCGTCGCGCGCGCCATCGGCGTGCCCGTGATCGGCCGCCTGAACGACATCCGCCACAGCGTCGAGGAAGGCGAGACGATCCTCGTCGACGGCGACAACGGCAGCGTGATCATCCGCCCGACGCGGCCGCTCGCCACCGGCTTCGAGCAGCGCATGGCGTTGAGCCAGAAGCGCCGCGCCGAGTTTGCCGCGGTGCGGACGCTGCCGGCGCAGACGCTCGACGGCGTGCACGTCAGCGTGATGGTCAATGCCGGGCTGGCCGAGGACGCGGTCGCGCTCCCGATGACGGGCGCCGACGGCATCGGCCTGTTCCGGACCGAGTTCCAGTTCCTCGTTTCGGCGACTCTTCCGGGACGGGATCGCCAGCAGCGGCTCTATACCAAGGTGCTGGAATTTGCCGGCGAGCGGCCGGTCGTCTTCCGCACGGTCGACATCGGCGGTGACAAGGCGCTGCCCTATCTCACCGACGAAGCGGAGGAGCAGGCCGAGAATCCGGCCATGGGCTGGCGCGCGCTGCGCTTGTCGCTCGATCGCTCGACGCTGATGAAGGCGCAGGCGCGCGCGCTGATCGAGGCGTCTGCCGGCAAGGTGCTTCGCGTCATGTTCCCGATGGTCTCGGAACCATGGGAATATGAGGAGGCGCGCAGCCTGTTCGAAAAGCAGGTCGCATGGGCGGCAAGGGCGAAGCGGCCGGTGCCGACTCGCGTCGACTATGGCGCGATGCTCGAGGTGCCGAGCCTCGCCGAGATGCTCGACCAGCTGCTGCCGCGGCTCGATTTCATCTCGATCGGCACCAACGACCTCACGCAGTTCCTGTTCGCCGCCGACCGCTCCGACCCGCGCCTCGCGCAGCGTTACGATTGGCTCAGCCCGGCGATCCTCCGCTTCCTCAAGCGCGTGCTCGACGCCGCGCGAGCGGCCGGCGTGCCGGCCCGCGTGTGCGGCGAAATGGCGGGCAGGCCGTTGGAGGCAATGGCGCTGATCGGGATCGGGGCAGAGAATTTCTCGATCACGCCCGCGGGCGTGGGCCCGGTCAAGGCGATGGTCCGCTCGCTCGACGCGGCGGCGGTTCGCGCCCGCTTCGACCAGCTGCTCGCCCGCCCGCCGAAGGACATGCGCAAGGCGCTGACCGACTGGGCGCGGCGCCACTCCGTCACAATCGGCTAGTGCCGACCAGCTGGCGGTTGACACTCGCCGCCGAGGCCTCAAACAGAAGCCATGCCCAAGCGCGACCCCGATCCCGAGCCGATGGACGAAGAACTGGTCGAAACCGCGGCTCCGACCGTTGGCGAACGCCTCCGGGCCGCGCGCGAGGAACGGGGCCTCAGTCTCGACGACATCGCGGCCCAGACCCGGATCCCGCAGCGCCACCTCGAAAGCATCGAGAGCGCGGAATGGGACAAGCTTCCGGCGCCGACTTACACGATCGGCTTCGCCAAGAGCTACGCCTCGTCGGTCGGGCTCGACCGCGCCGACATCGGCGACCAGCTGCGCGAGGAGATGGGCGGGCAGCGCTTCGCCTCCTCGCAGACCGAAGTGATCGAGGCCGCCGACCCGGCGCGGACCATGCCGAAATGGCTGGTGCTCGGCGCGATCGCCGCCGTCATTTTGATTGTCGTGCTGATGAGCTGGCTCGACCGCCGCGCGCTCGAGCCGACGGCAACCAATGAGCCGCCGGCGACTGCTCCGGCGACCGCACCTGCGCCCGCTCCTGCGCAGCCGGCGCCGCCCCCCGCGGCCGCAGCCGCACAGGGGCCGGTGGTGCTGACCGCGACGGGTCCGGCCTGGGTTCGGGTGACCGACGGCGGCAAGACCTTGTTCGAGGCGACGATGCAGCCCGGCCAGACCTATCAGGTTCCACCAACGGCGACCGCGCCCATGCTTCGCGTCGGCGCGCCCGAGGCGATCCGCATCAATGTCGGCAACGCGGTCGCGCCGCCGGTCGGGCCGGCCGGGCAGGTAACCTCCAACGTCAGCCTCAAGGGCGCCGACCTGATGCGCGGCGGGGCACAGCCTGCGGCTCCGGCGGGGCAATAAGGATTCATGCCCGGGCAAGGCGCCGCGGGGCAATGTGGGGCGAAACATAGGGTGGGGATATCTTCCGTGAGACTTTTGCGTCCGATCACCGTGTTGGCCGGCTGCGCCATCATCGCGCTGCTGCCCGCCTCGACCGCGCTCGCGCAGCGCCAGCAGCCCACGCCCGAGCAACGGATCGACCGACTCGAGCGGCAGGTCAACGAGGTGCAGCGGCGCGTCTTCCCGAAGGGCCGGCCCGCCGACACGGCAGGATTCTCGGACGATCCGGCGGCGACGCAGGCGTCGGTGATGAGCCTGGATCAGCGCCTCGACGCGCTGGAGCGGCAGCTTGCGAACATGCTCCGCCAGAGCGAGGAGAACAGCAACCGTCTGCGCACGATCGAAGCGGGCATGAGCCAGCTGCGCAGCGAGCAGGCGGAGCGCATCCAGGCGCTCGAGCAGCGGATCAACGAAGCCGCGGCGGCACCGCCCGGGACGAGCGAAGCGGCTCCTCCCGCAGCGACGACCACTGCGCCCGCGAAGCCGAAGCCCAAAGCCTCGTCGGAGCCGCCGAAAACGGCCGCGGCGACGCCCGCCGGAGCGCCCGGTGACGAAGCGGCCGCCGCCGAACCAAGCGATCCCGGCGAGGACGCCTACAGCGAAGGCTTCCACCAGTGGGAAGCGGGCAATTACGACGCCGCGATCGCGTCGCTCAAAAGCTTCGTCTCGGCTTATCCCAAGCACCGCCGCGTGAGCTACGCCAACAATCTCATCGGCCGCTCCCTGCTCGACAAGGGAGATGCCCGCGCCGCTGCCACGGCGCTCCTCGGCAATTACCGCAGCAATCCCGGCGGTGAGCGTGCGCCGGACAGCCTGTTCTACCTCGGCCAGGCGCTGATGAAGCTCGGCCAGCCGGGCCAGGCGTGCAAGGCCTATGCGGAACTCGACGCCGTCTACGGCGCCAAGATCCGGCCCGACCTCAAGAAGCTCGAGACCGACGCCAAGGCGCAGGCGAACTGCGGTTAGTCGACACTTTCGTCGTTGCGAGGACCCCCGACTTGATCGCGGGGACGCGGCAATCCAGTCGGCGCCGCTGGATTGGTTGACCTGACGGTCGCCTCTGGCACGCTACGCTCGCAATGACGGAAACCGATAGACACGCGATCGAGCGCTTCAGGCACGACCTCGATTCACTGGTCGCGCCCGACGCGACCGTTGGTATCGCCGTGTCCGGCGGGCCGGATAGCGTCGCGCTGTTGCTCCTCGCCGCCGAAGCGCGGCCGCAGCAGGTCGAGGCGGTGACGGTCGATCACGCGCTCCGTCCCGAAAGCCGCGCCGAAGCGGAGACGGTGGCTCAGGTCTGCGCCGAGCTCGGCGTTCCGCACACCATCCTGGCCGCGGCCTGGGACGAGAAACCCGAAACCGCGATCCAGGAGCGTGCGCGGGCGATGCGCTATCGCCTCCTCGCCGAGTGGGCGCGCAAGCGTAAGGTCGCTGCGTTGCTCACCGCGCATCATCTCGACGACCAGGCCGAGACGTTCCTGATGCGCCTCGCGCGCGGTGCAGGCGTCAAGGGCCTTGCCGGAATGCGCCGCTTGAGCCGCGGCCCCGGCGGCTCGCTCGTCGTCCTGCGCCCGCTGCTCGGCTGGCGCCATTCCGAGCTCGAGGCGGTCTGCGCCGCCGCCGGGATCGAGCCAATCCACGACCCGAGCAATGACGACGAGCAATACGAGCGCGTCCGCGTCCGCAAGGCGCTGGCTGCCTCCGACTGGCTCATCCCCGCCGCGGTCGCGCAAAGCGCCGCGCATCTCGCCGAAGCCGACGGCGCGCTCCACTGGGCCACCGACATCGAATGGGCGCGCGCAGTCACGGCGCTCGACGGCGGCATCGTCTACAAGCCGACCGACGCCCCGCGCGAAATCCGCCGCCGAATCGTCCGCCGCGCGATCCTCGCGCTCGCCAGCGAGGGCGGTGGCGCCGAGCCGCGCGGCCGTGAGCTCGACCAGCTTCTGGCCGCGCTCCGCTCGGGCAGGCGCGCGACGCTTCGCGGCGTTCTGTGCGCCGGCGGCCGCGAATGGCGGTTCACCAAGGCGCCGGCGCGCCGCGCCTAATCTTCAGCGCAAATTCGCGCGGTAAAATGGCAGCAGCTCCGCCCAGGCCCGCTCCGCCTGCTGTTCGTCGTAGCTCTCGCTCCCCGCGACGCTCCAGCCGTGGTTCGCCGGATAGATTTCCACCTTCGCCGGCCGCTTCGCCTTCGCGAATGCCGCGTCCAGCGCGGGCTTCTCGTCCGGCATCTTTTCGGCGTCATTCTTCGCGATCAGCACCAGATAGGCCGCGCGGCTCTTCGGGATCAGCAGATGCGGGCTCGACGGCTTGTCGGTCACCAGCGCGCCCGGATGGAAGGTCGCGACCGCGCCGATCCGGTCGGGCCTGACCGCCGCCGTCCGGAACGAGATCGGTCCGCTCATGCAAAAGCCCTGCACGCCCGCTTTCTTGCGCCGGTCGGTCTGCGGCTGGGCGTCGAGGAAGGTGACGAAGGCGGCCGAATCGCGGTCGACCATGGCGTCGGTCAGCCCGTCCTTGAACGCCCGCAGCTTTGTCCAGTCGTCCTTGTTGCCGAAATCAAACTGCCCCTCGATCACCGGCGCCTTCCTGGCGCGGTAATAGGGATTGGGCACCAGCACGACATAGCCCTGCGCCGCGAGGCGCTTGCCCATCTCGCGGAACACCGGGCGCAGGCCGAGGATGTCCGGCCACATCAGCACCGCCGGCCATTTCCCCTTGCCCGCGGGCACGAACAAGGCCGCGTCCGCGCTGCCGTCAGCCGTCTTCACCGAAACGTCGCGCTCGATGACCTTTCGAGCGCCCGCATCTTCCGCGAACGCCGGCGCCGTAATGCCGCCCGCCGCGGCCGCGGCGCTCATCGTCAGCAGCATTGTCCGCCGGGTGAGCGACGTATCCGCGATAAAGCCCTGATGGTTGCCGTCGCCGCACATCGAGATGCTCCCTTTTCCTTCCCTCCCTGGACGGGAGGTTGAACCGTGCTAGCATTCTTTGAAGGATCGTGCGCGGGGGTGCGGCGGACGCGATCAGCCGACTTCGGCGCTTGGGTGGTAGCGCTTGACGAGCCGCAGCGTGTTCTTGTCCGTGTGGTGCATTTCCTCGCCGGTCGCGGCGAGCTTCAGGACCAGGTCGGAGGTGTAGCTCAACGTCCCCTCGTCCTCGATCGTGAAGCTGCTCGTGAAGCCGCGGATTTCGGCGCGCTCGAGCAAATAATTGTTCTGCAGGATGCCGTAGCAAGGCTCGCCCGGCTTGGCGTTGAAGTGAAGCACCTTGTCGTGCGGCTCGGCGCTGCTTCCGGCGAGGATCGCGATGCCGCGCCCGAACACGACGTTGCGCATGACCTGGCGATGCGCCTTGTCCCACAACAGGAACCCGACCTCGTCGTGGAACGGGTCCATCGCCTCTTCGCCATGGCGCCACGCCGTCATGCTGTAGAGTAGGCCCCACAATACCTGCTGGCCGTTTTCCTGGACCGGGATCGGCTTGAACCGGGCCTGTTCGAAATAGGTCGTTTCGGTCGTCCAGTCGTCCTTGTTGTGGTACGACAAGTCGACGCCGACATCGCCTTCCCATTCGCCGACCAGCGGCGTTAACGGACCCAGTTTACGCGAATAGGCAATATCGTTCGGCATCGTGCTGCGCTCCTCTTCTTCTTTGTTGGTGAGGACCGCACGCTAGCACTGCGACGAGAGAGCTTGCTAATGAAGCCTCTCCATCAGGGCGATTGACGCAGCCTGTTGAAGGGGGGGCGGCTCCGGCCCGGCGCGCCCCGTTCACCCGTTCCTAAGGTCGCATTGTTATTGGTCGGAATGAGCCTATTTTAGGCGAAAGCGCGTTTGCTGCGCGGGAAAGACGACGAGCGAGATGAACGACAAGGACAAGAAGCCCGGCAACCCCTGGACCAAGAGCCTGCTGATCTGGGTCGGCGTGCTGTTCGCGCTCGTGCTGCTGGTGCAGATGATCGGCGGCAGCTCGACCGCCGCCACGGGGCAGGCGATTCCCTATTCCGAGTTCGTCCGTCAGGTTGACGAGGGCAACGTCCGCTCGGTGACCATGGCGACCAGCGGCGGCAACAGCGCGATCACCGGCAAGCTCGACAGCGGCGAGGTGTTCAACACCACCGCGCCGGGCGACGCCAGCGTCTCCGACAAGCTCATCGCCAAGGGCGTCGCGGTTCAGGTGAAGAGCGAGGAAGGGTCGAGCATCTGGCTTTACATGCTCTACAACTCGCTGCCGTTCCTGCTCATCCTCGGCATCAGCTTCTTCGTGATGCGCCAGATGCAGAAGAACGCCGGCTCGGGCGCCATGGGCTTCGGCAAGAGCCGTGCGCGCATGCTGACCGAGAAGCATGGCCGCGTCACCTTCCAGGACGTCGCCGGCATCGACGAGGCGCGCGAGGAGCTTCAGGAGATCGTCGAATATCTGAAGGATCCCGGCAAGTTCGCCCGGCTCGGCGGCAAGATTCCGAAGGGCGCGCTGCTGGTCGGCCCTCCCGGCACCGGCAAGACCTTGCTCGCCCGCGCCATCGCGGGTGAAGCTGGCGTGCCCTTTTTCACCATCTCCGGCTCCGACTTCGTCGAGATGTTCGTGGGCGTCGGCGCGAGCCGCGTGCGCGATATGTTCGATCAGGCCAAAAAGAGCGCGCCGTGCATCGTCTTCATCGACGAGATCGACGCCGTCGGCCGCCACCGCGGCGCTGGCCTCGGCAACGGCAACGACGAGCGCGAGCAGACGCTCAACCAGCTGCTCGTCGAGATGGACGGCTTCGAGGCGAACGAAGGCATCATCATCATCGCCGCGACCAACCGGCCCGACGTGCTCGACCCGGCGCTTCTTCGCCCGGGCCGGTTCGACCGGCAGGTCGTGGTCCCGCGCCCCGACATCGACGGCCGCGAGCAGATCCTCGAAGTCCATATGAAGAAGGTGCCGCTGGCGCCGGACGTCGACGCCCGCGTCATCGCGCGCGGGACTCCGGGCTTCTCCGGCGCCGACCTCGCCAACCTCGTCAACGAGGCGGCGTTGCTCGCCGCGCGCCGCGGCAAAAGACTGGTCGCGATGAAGGAGTTCGAGGAAGCCAAGGACAAGGTGCTGATGGGCACCGAGCGCAAGTCCATGGTGATGACCGAGGACGAGAAGCGCATGACCGCCTATCACGAGGCCGGCCACGCCATCGTCGCGCTCCACGAGCCCGCGTCGGACCCGATCCACAAGGCGACGATCATCCCGCGCGGTCGCGCGCTCGGCATGGTCATGCGCCTGCCGGAGCGCGACAGCTACAGTTATCACCGCGACAAGATGTACGCCAACCTCGCCGTCTCGATGGGCGGCCGCGTCGCCGAGGAAGTCATCTTCGGCTACCACAAGGTGTCGTCGGGCGCGTCCAGCGACATCCAGTATGCGACCACGCTGGCGCGCGACATGGTCACGCGCTGGGGCATGTCCGATGCGCTTGGGCCGCTGCAATATGCCGAGCCGGAGGAGGAAGTGTTCCTCGGCTATTCGGTCAACCGCACGCGGCACATGTCGAACGAAACCGCGCAGGCGATCGACAAGGAAATCCGGCGGATCGTCGAGGAAGGCTACGAGCGCGCCAAGCACCTGCTCGACGAGCACCGCGACGAGCTCGAGAGCCTCGCGCAGGCGCTGCTCGAATATGAAACGCTGTCGGGCGACGAGATCAAGAAGGTGCTCGCAGGCGAAGGCATCGACCGCGGCGGCAGCAAGGGCCCGTCGATCCCCGCGGCCGGTTCGTCCATCCCCAAGGCGAAGCGGCCCAAGCCCGGCTCGATTGGCGGTCCCGCGACGGCGGGCGCCTAAAGCTAGGTCGCGCCGATCGCGACAGCAGTGGCGACGAACAGCGCCGCGGCAATGAACGCGAAAGTCAGCAGCGCCATCGTCCGCACTATCGCGCTGAACCGCCCCAGCTCGTAGGTTTGCTTGAGGTGCCGGTACATGTGGAATGGCGGAACGAAGAACAGCAGGCTCGCGATGCTCGGCAGACCGATCGCGATGAGGAGGCCGCCGGCGACGACGAGCATCATCATGAACGAAAGCGAGTAAGTGACGAACACCGTGTGGTCGTAGGTGTTGAAGCGCCGTCGGAACGGGAACAGCAGCCACATGAACGGGACTGATAGCGGGATCAGCATCCAGCTGTACTTGGACGCGGCGTCCTGGACCCTTGTCGACACCACTTCCGGATTTCTGGTCGCGTTCTCGATGAGGGGCTCGAGCCAGCCCGGCGTTTCGTCGCCCGCGTCGGCCCTGATCGTCGGCTGCCCATTGAGAAGTTTGGTCGTGTCGGCAATATCTTCCTTGCGGCTCGCAATCTTACGCTCGAGATTGGCAACGTCCTTGCCGGCCGCGGCGGCCACCTTGTGCGCGGCCTCCAGCTTCGCCAGTTCCGCCTGGTTCTCGGCGATGTCGGTTTTGAGCCCTTCGCGGAAGTTCGTTCCGCCCGCACCAAGCGTGCCGGTGAAGTTCAATACCGCGAACATGGCGAAAACCGTGAACAGGTAGAGCGCCACCGGGGAGATGAATCGCGCGCGCTCGCCGGCGATGTAGCGGCGCGTCATCTCGCCCGGCCGCCAGGCGAGCATCGGCAGAGTGCGCCAGAACTTGCCTTCGAAATTGAACAGCGCGGTGACGAAATCCTGGAAGAAGGCGCGCACCGAGCGGTGGACATGCGCCTTTTGCCCGCACGCCGAGCAATAGGGCCCGGTCAGCCGCGTTCCGCAGTTGAGACAATTGCGCTCGTGGGTGCGGCCCTCCGCCTCGCCGGCACCCGGCTCGACGGCGCGCGCGATAAGGCCGCCCGTCACCGCCTCGCCAATCGCTTCGAACTCGCCCATTCACACCCCCGGGACCACATTATGCTGGCATCGGCGCTCATGCTAGCTCGGGCACATGGCCCGCATCGGTCTCCTCGGCGGCTCGTTCAACCCGGCGCATCGCGGGCACCGGCGCATCAGTCTTGCAGCGATGCGCGCGCTCGGGCTCGACGAGGTCTGGTGGCTGGTCTCGCCGGGCAATCCGCTCAAGGAGGGCGCACAGGACATGGCGCCGTTCGAAGCGCGCTTCGCGTCGGCAGAGGCGCAGGCGCGCGGCGTTCGGATTCGCGTCAGCGACTTCGAACAGCGCGAGGGCACGCGCTTCACCATCGACACGGTGCGGCGGCTCAGGCAGCGCCATCCCGGGCACCGGTTCATCTGGTTGCTCGGAAGCGACACGCTGCGAGATTTTCACAAATGGCGCAATTATAGGGATTTAGTCCGCGAAGTGCCGATTGCGGTGATTCGCAGGCCCGGTTATGATTCAGCTGCCCACGCGGCGCGCGCGATGGGCTGGCTCAGGCGGTTCGTCCACCCGCAGAGCCAGGCAAGTCACTGGACGGAATGGAGTGCACCGGCGATCGTCTTCCTTCGCCTGCCCCCCGATCCGACCTCCGCAACCGCCATTCGCGCGCAAGATCCCGACTGGCCTCGCCGATTTTCTCCGCTCGTCAACGAGCGGCCGGACGGCGACGCCCTCGTCCGCCAGGAGAGCCCTTGACCGAACATCCCGCTGACACCGCAGGCGAGGCCGTCCGTGCGCCGGCCGACGTCGAAGCCCTTCACAAGCTCGTTCTTCAGTCGCTCGACGACAACCAGGCGCAGGAGGTCGTCTCGATCCCTCTGGCCGGCAAATCGAACATCGCCGATCACATGGTGATCGCGTCCGGCCGCTCGACGCGGCAGGTCGCGTCGATGGCCGTTAAGCTTGCCGACAAGATAAAAGAGCAATTTGGCAAGAACGTGCGGGTCGAGGGGCTTCCGGCAGCGGATTGGGTGCTGATCGACGCCGATGACGTGATCGTGCACATTTTTCGTCCGGAGGTCAGAAATTTTTACAATTTGGAACGAATGTGGGCATTTGGTGACGACGCCAATTTGAGCGCGGCTCGCGGGTGAGGGAAATGCGGTTCGTTGCACTGATTCTGTCGCTTCTGGCGTTCGTCGCGGCTCCCGCGACGGCGGCGGCCTCGCCCGACCTGGTATCGGTGGAGCAGCAGCTGAGATCGATGCTCTCGGATACTTCCGCCGACGTCGGCATCGCCGCGCTCGATCTCAACACCGGCGAAAGCATCAGCATCAAGGGCGACACCCCGTTCCCGATGGCGAGCACGGTCAAGGTCGCGATCGCCGCGCTCTACCTCTCGCAGGTCGATCACCGCCAGAAGACTCTCGACGACAAGATCAGCGGCGTGCCCGTGCGCACGCTCATGGCGAAGATGCTGATCCACAGCGACAATCACGCGGCCGACGTCCTGTTCAAGGACGTCGGCGGCCCGCAGGCGGTTCATCACTGGCTGGCCCAGAACGGAATCCACGGCGTTCGCGTCGACCGCACGATCGCCCAGCTCCTCGCCGCCAAGCGCGACCTCTGGGACGTGCGGGATTCGAGCACGCCCAAGGCGATGGTGGAGCTGCTGAGGCGCATCTACCGCGGCGAGCTGATCTCGGCCCAGAGCCGCAATTACCTGCTCGGCGAGATGGCCAAGTGCCAGACCGGCCGTAACCGGATGAAGTGGCTGCTGCCCGAGGGAACGCCGGTCGAGCACAAGACCGGCACGCTCAACGGCCTCACCGACGACGTCGGCTTCATCACCATGCCCGACGGGCACCGAATCGCCGTCGCGATCTTCGCTCGGGGCGGATCGAACCGCCCGCGCACCATCGCCCAGGCGGCACGTGCCATCTACGACGGCTTCAAGACCATCTTCAGCTGGCCGTACCGGCCCGCGCTCACCGCCCAGTAGGTGCTGCTTCACATCGTCGCGCGAGGGAAGATCGGCCGCTCTCCGGAAGCCGATCTGGTCGAACGCTATCTCAAGCGCATCACTTGGCCGACCAAACTGACCGAACTTCCGGAGCGCGGCGGCAAGATGCCCGACGCCACTCCGGGCGCAGTGAGGATAGTTCTCGACGAGCGTGGAAAAGCGCTCTCCTCGATGGAGTTGGCGAAGGCGCTCGAACGCTGGCGCGACGGCGGCAGGCGCGAGGCACGCTTCCTGATCGGCGCCGCGGACGGGCATGACGAGTCACAGCGCGCCGGAGCCGATCTGCTGCTCTCCTTCGGCCCGGCGACCTGGCCGCACCTGCTGGCGAGGGCGATGCTCGCCGAACAATTGTTCCGTGCGACGTCGATCCTTGCCGGCCATCCGTACCATCGCGAAGGGTAAGGCGGTGCGGCTGCTCGCCTCGGCCACGCTTCTCCTTGCGCCGCTGTTTCTTGCCGCGAGCGCGCCTGCGCAGCCTGCGGCCGAGCCGCTCGACAGGTCTCTCAAGGCGGCGCGTGCGGAGCAGGCTTCTGCCGAAGCCGAGGCCGCGCGGCTCGGGAAGCTCGCTGCCATGGCGAGCGGCGAGGCGCAGCGGCTGCGGGCGCAGCAGGCTGCCGCGGCGCAGGCGATCGAGGCGGCGGAGGCGCGAATCACCGCCGCCGACGCGCAATTCCGCCTCGCCGCCGCTTACGTCGCCGCGCATCGTGCGCGGCTCGCGCAGGAACAGCGGCCGGTTTCCTCGCTGCTCGCTGGCCTCGCCGTCATGGCGCAGCGCCCGCCGTTGCTTGCGCTCGCCGACGGGGGCGGAACGGATGAGCTGGTCAAGGTGGGCGTCCTGCTCGATGCGACTTTGCCGGTCATCCATAGCCGGGCCCGGGCCATTTCGGCCCAGCTGTCGGAAGGTGAGCGGCTTCAGCAGGCGGCGCTGTCCGCCCGCGCAGAACTTGTACGGAGCCGCGACCAACTGGCGACCCGGCGACGGCAATTCGCCGCGCTCGAGGATCGCGCGATCCGCCAATCGCTCGCTGCAGGAGGGCAGGCGCTGAAGGCGGGAGACGTCGCCATCGCGGCGGGCGAAGACATCGAGCATCTCCGCGGCGAGCGTTCGAGCAGCAGGTCAGCCCGCGAGCTCGCCGCTTCGCTCGCTTCGGAGGCTCCGGCGCCGCCCCGACCTGTCGCTCCCGCACAGCGCGCGCCGGCGCCGCCGCTCGCCTATGCGCTTCCGGTCAGCGCGCGCGTCGTGGCGGGGCTCGGCGCCGTCGACGACAGCGGCGTGCGCTCGCGCGGAATCACGTTTGCGACCGCGCGCGGCGCACCCGTGTCCGCGCCCGCCGACGGGGTTGTGCGCTTTTCCGGCCCGTTCCGCGACTACGACGGCATCCTGATCATCGATCACGGCGGGGGCTGGATGAGCCTGATCGTCAACGTCTCCTCGCCGCTCAGGCAAGGAGAGAAGGTTCGGATCGGCGATTCCGTCGGCCGAGCGCTCGGCGCGGTGCAAGTCGAACTGTCCCGGAACGGGCAGCGATTCTCGCCTGCTCTCATCGCAGGTTCATCTCAAACTCTGTCAAAGACGATGAAAGGCGGCTAAATGCGACCGCTGCCGAACTGGGACCTTATTCTGATGAAATTCAACGCCAAGCTTCTTCCGCCGCTCGCGCTCGTCGGAGCGCTCGCCCTGGTCCCCGTGACCGCCAGCTCCTTCGCTGCAGCGGACACGACCAATTACCAGGAGCTCGAGAAGTTCATGAGCGTCTACGAGCGGGTGAAGGCCAATTATGTCGAAAAGGTCGACGATCATACCCTCATCAAGGGCGCGATCGACGGCATGCTCGCCGCGCTCGACCCCCATTCGTCCTATGTCGAAGGCGCCGATTTCGACCAGCTCAAGACCACCACCGACGGCAATTACGGTGGCCTTGGCCTGACCGTCTCGATGGAAGACGGTGTCGTGAAGGTCATCGCCCCGACCGAGGACACGCCGGCGTGGCGCGCCGGGGTCAAGTCGGGCGATTACATTACTCACATCAACGGCGAGTTCATGAACGGGATCACGCTCGACCAGGCGGTCGAGAAGATGAAGGGTGCGCCCGGAACGCCGGTCAAGATCACGATCGTCCGTCCCGGCCGCGACAAGCCGCTCGACCTCACCATCGTGCGCGAACGCATCGAGCTTCGCCCGGTCAAGTGGGAAATCAAGGAAGGGGTCGGCTACATCAACATCGACACGTTCACCGGCAATGTCGGCGAGCAGGTGAAGTCGGCGCTTCTGTCGATCGACAAGGCGACCGGCGGTCATCCGATCGGCTACGTGGTCGACCTGCGCTCCAACCCGGGCGGGCTCCTCGACCAGGCGGTCGACGTCGCCGACGACTTCCTCGAGAGCGGCGAAGTCGTCTCGCAGCGCGGTCGCACCAAGGACGACATCGAGCGCTACTATGCGCGCCCCGGCGACATGGCCCACGGGCTGCCGGTGATCGTGCTTACCGATGCCGGAACGGCCTCGGCGTCGGAGATCGTCGCCGGCGCTCTCCAGGACCACCGCCGTGCGCTCATCATGGGCGAGAAGAGCTTCGGCAAGGGATCGGTGCAGACGGTCGTTCAGACCGGCCCGGACGCGGCGTTGAGGCTGACCACGGCGCGCTATTACACGCCGTCGGGCCGCTCGGTTCAGGCAGGCGGGATCCAGCCGGATATCGAGGTCCCGCAGCTCACCGATCCTGACTACAAGAACCGCCGGTTCATCCGCGAGGCCGACTTGCGCAAGCACCTGCTTGCGCAGGCCAAGGTCGACGACAAGCTGCTCGAGACCGACACCACGCCCGACCCGCGGTTCAGCGCCAAGGCTGAAGACCTCAAGAAGCAGGGCATCAAGGATTTCCAGCTTCATTATGCGCTCAACACGCTGAAGCGGCTGGCCGGACAGGCACCGGCAAATGTGGCCGGGGGCAGCGCGTCCAAGAAGTCGCGATAAGAGCATGAACGAGGCCGTTGCGGTGCAGTCGCGCGCTGCCGCGGGATCGCACCCGGCAGGCAGCGCTCGACTGATTGCGCTGCTCCTGCCGCTGGCGCTGCTCGGCGGCGCGCTCGGGTCGCAGTATCTGGGCGGGCTTTACCCCTGCGAGATGTGCTACTGGCAGCGCTGGCCCCACGGCGTCGCGATTTTGCTCGCCGCGCTGGCCTTCACCGCGCCCGCCGCATCGGCGCGGTCGCGTACCCTGGTCCTCCTCGCTGCGCTCGCTATCGCCGTTTCGGGGGCGATCGGCGTCTATCATGCCGGCGTCGAAGCGAAGATCTTCCAGGGCTTCACCCAGTGCACCGCGCTCGCCAAAGGCGGGACCACGGAAGAGCTGCTGCGGCAAATCACCCACGCGCCGCTGATCCGCTGCGACGAGGTGCAGTTCCGTTTCCTCGGCATTTCGATGGCCGGCTGGAACGCGATCCTGTCGCTCGGCGGCGCCGCGTTGATCCTCCTGTTCACGCTGAGGGCGAAACGCGCATGAGCGCCTGGCGTCCCGGCGACAGCCGCGCCGACAGCGGCTCGATGGTGCGCGTCGACCAGGCCGGCGAATATGGCGCCACGCGCATCTATGCCGGACAGCTCGCGGTGCTGCGCAGCAACTGCCCCGAAGCGAAGCTCATCGCCCGGATGGCGGCGCAGGAGGAGCGGCACCTCGCGCGCTTCGACCGGCTGATGGCCGAGCGGCGGGTCCGCCCGACCTTGCTCCGGCCATTGTGGAACGTCGCCGGCTTCGCGCTCGGCGCCGCCACCGCGCTGATGTCGGAAGAGGCGGCGCTTGCCTGCACCGACGCGATCGAGACCGAGATTGACCGCCATTACGAACGGCAGCTCGAAGACCTCGGCGACGATGACCCGGAGCTTGCGCGCGACATCGCCGAGTTCCGCGCCGAGGAGCTCGAGCATCGCGACAGCGCGCGCGAGGCGGGCGCGACAAAGGCCGTCGGCTATCCCCTCTTGACCGCGGCGATCCGTGGCGGCTGCAAGGTGGCGATCGCATTGTCAAAGCGGATTTGAGGAACCAGAGCGAAGGATCGGCCGCTGTAGCCGCTGGAAGGACGAGTATGAGCAAGTTCACGATTGTCATGGCCGCCGCCGCGACCGCTCTCGCGGGCGGTTCTGTGGCCCTTCCGGCACCGGCGGCGGCCCAAGCCGCGCCGAACATCGCCGAGATCATCGTCTACGGCGACGATCCGTGCCCGCGCTCCACCGACGACCAGGTGGTTGTCTGCGCGCGCCGCCCGGAAGCCGAGCGCTACCGGATCCCGCCCAAGATGCGCCAGAGCGGCACGCCGCAGGAGATGGAATCCTGGGCGGTCCGGTCGAAAAACCTCGAAACCGTGGGGCGGACGGGCATCAACAGCTGCTCGCCGGTCGGCCCGGCCGGCTACACCGGCTGCCTGATCAAGGTAATCGAGCAGGCGCGCGGCGAGCGCAAGCAGCAGGCCGACGACGAGATTCCGCCGCAGTAGCGGCGCCGAGCCTCCGACGCAGCTTTCCCGGACGGCCGCACCTTGTTACGCGTCCGTGACACGCCTTCCGCAAGCGCGGCGGCCATGATCGAGGAGGCCGAACGATGACGGTTGCCGACGCCACCCCCGACTATGAGGTCGGCACCCACGACGACCGCGCGTTCCTCGGCCACCCAAAGGGGCTCGGCTATCTCGGCTTCACCGAGGGCTGCGAGCGCTTCTCTTATTACTCCATGCAGACGCTGCTGGTGCTCTACATGGTCAATTACCTGCTCGTGCCGGGGCGGATGGAGAATGTGGTCGGGCTCAACTGGCTCAACGCACACGTCTATCCTGGGCTTTCGGGCCAGCCGCTCGCCTCGGCCATCTTCGGCACCTACACCGCGCTCGTCTATCTGACGCCGATCGTCGGCGGGATCATCGCCGACAAATGGTTCGGGCGGAACGCCACTTTGATCGCGGGCGGCGTGCTGATGGCGATCGGCCATTTCCTGATGGCGATCGAGCCCGCCTTCCTGCTTTCGCTGCTCGCGCTCCTGCTCGGCGTCGGCGCGTTCAAGGGCAACATCGCGACGCAGGTCGGGGCGCTGTATGGGCCCAACGATCTCCGCCGCGCGATGGCATTCCAGATCTTCTACATCTTCATCAACGTCAGCGTAATCGCCGGACCGTTGATCTCGGGCACGCTCGGCCAGAGGGTCGGCTGGCATTGGGGCTTCGGCTGCGCGGGCGTCGTCATGGTGCTCGGCCTGATCATCTATCTCTCGGGCCGCAAACATCTCCCGGCGGAAACCCGCCCCGTGCGCGGCGAGCAGAGGGAGCCGCGCGAGCCGCTCAGCCGCGGCGACTGGCTGTGCGTGCTCTACCTCGTGATCCTGATCCCGGTGCTCGCGATTTCGCTGCTTACCAACCAGGAGATCTTCAACGCTTACCTCGTCTGGGGCGACCAGCACTTCAACCTCAGCCTGTTGGGATGGACGTTCCCGAGCACCTGGCTGATCACCATCGACGCGGCGGTGAGCTTCTCGATGCTGGTCGCGGTGGCCGCCTTCTGGAAATGGTGGGGGACGCACCGCCGCGAGCCGGACGAGATCAGCAAGATCATCATTGGCAGCGTCTTCACCGTCGCCGGCGGTCTGTGCCTGTTCATGGCCGCGCTGACCCAGCCGCCGGGCGGCAAGATCAGCATGTTCTGGCCGATGATGTTCGAGCTCTTCAACAGCATCGGCTTCGCCCATGTCCTGCCGATCAGCCTTGCGCTCTTCTCGAAGATTTCGCCGAAGCAGATCACCTCGACCGTGATCGGGCTCTATTACCTGTCCTTCTTCATCGCCAACGCGGTGGTGGGCTATGTCGGCGGGCTCTATTCGAGCCTTCCGACCACCACCTTCTGGCTGATCCACGTCGCAAGCGCCGTCTTCGGGCTCGTCGCCTTCGTTGTCTTCAAGATCGTGCTCGGCCACCGCATGACCTCGACGGCGGAAGACCAAGCGAAGGCTCTGGGCTGACGCAACACAGCCGCTTCCCGCTCGTTGCGCGGCAATGGCCGCCGATGTCGCTCATGAAAGCAATTTCCAATGGCTGGCGCGGCTCGGCTTCGTCACCCGCGGGCTGCTCTACATCGTCATCGCCTGGTTGGTGATCGCCACCGGCCGCACCGAGGACCTGACCGGCGTCCTCGAATATCTCGGCAACGGCGTCGGCCGGGGGATCATGATCTTCCTTGTCGCGGGAATGACCGGCTACGGGCTGTGGCGGCTGAGCGATGCGGCGTTCGGCATGGATAGCGGCCGGCATCGTGCCGAGGCGTGGCGCAAGCGCGCCGCGGCCGGCTGCAGCGGGATCATCTATTTCTACCTTGCGTACAAGGGGTTGAGAGTCATGCTTGGCGGCGACCTTCCGATCGCCGGCGGAGCACACGAGAATGCGGCCGCCGCGCTTCACCTGCCAGCGGGCGCGCTGGCGCTGCTGATCGCCGCGGCCGTGCTCGCCGGCGCGGGACTGGTCCAGCTGTGGAAGGCCGCCAGCTGCTCGTTCCTCGATCAGCTCGCCGACACCGCGCAGCAACCCGCGGCGAAATGGCTGGGCCGGGTCGGCTATGCCGCGCGGGGCATCATTTTCCTGACGATCGGATGGCTGCTCGCCAAGGCCGCGATCGACCACGACGCAGCCGGCGCCGGCGGGCTCGAGCAGGCACTCGATGCGCTCCGCGGACCACTGGAGATTCCCGTCGCCGCGGGGCTCGCGCTGTTCGGTGTCTATTCCCTGGTCGAGGCGCGCTACCGCACGATCCGCAAGCCGCCGACCCAACACATCAAGCGCAAGGTCGAGGAGAAGCTGGCCTAGAGGCTCACCTCCGTGACCTTTTCGCCCATGCCCGCCTCTGGCTTGCGGCCGAGCAGCTTGTTGAGTGCGGGCTTGAAGAAGCCTTCCGCGTCGCTGAGCCAGATTTTCGCGTCGTCGAGGTCGAAGCGGACGAGCGCGAGCTTCGGGTCGTCCTTGCCCTCGTAATATTGGGCAATAATCGGGTTCCAGAGCCGGTCGATAGCGGCCGGGTCGTTGGCGATCTGCAGCGTCCCGCGAAGGCTCGCGAACAAGCCGTGGTCCTTGGCGGCATAGGAAGCCATTGCACGGTTCGACTGCCCCATGGCACGCGTCAGGTCGTGGTCCTTCGCCGTGAAGATCCACAGGCGGCCGGCATCGCGATCGGCGTCCTCGAACAGCGCCGTCATCGGTTGGGTCGCGCCGTCGCGCGCGCCTTCGATGCCGAGCATGATGAAGGGGCTGTCCTTCAGCGCGCTCCAGAACTTCTCTTCGATCTCGCGGTCGTCGGCCATGTTCGTCTCCACTTCTGTTTAGTGGAGAACGGGCATCTGCTCGCCGGCGTTCCGAACGTTACGGGACGATCGGCAGATAGACCGCGCTCGCATTGTTGCCGCCGGTGAACACGCTCTGCTGCGCCGCCCGGTAATCGCCGGCCTTCGCATAGAAGATGTTCGGGACGAAAGTCTGCGGGTTGCGGTCGTAGAGCGGGAACAGGCTCGACTGGACCTGCACCATGATCTTGTGCCCGGGCAGGAAGACGTGGTCGACGTTGGGCAGGGCCCACTTGTACTCGGTAACCTTGCCCGGCGTCAGCGCGTGCGGCTGGGCGAAGCTGTCGACGTAGCGGCCGCGGAAAATCTCGATCCCGATCGGAAGCTCGAAGCCCGACATGTCGCGCTTCGACCCCTGCGAGGCGCCTTCCGGCTTCTCGGCCGGATAGACGTCGATCAGCTTCACCACCCAGTCGCTGTCGGTCCCGCTCGTGGCCGCGAACAGCTGCACTTGGGGAGCGCCCATAATGTGCACCGGCTTGCTCAGCGGAGTGCTGGTGTAGGTCAGCACATCGGTGCGGCCGTCGACGAAGCGCTGGTCGTGGACGAGCCAGCCGTGCCACTGGTCGGCGTCGCCCATGTCAATCGGCCGCGGCAGGAACGGCACCGGCTTGGCCGGGTCGGAGACGTAATCGTCACGGCCGCTTGACGCGGGCTTGTCGAAGCTGACGCCGCTGTTCGCCGTCAGGTACACGGGTGTCGGCGTCCCCATCGGCCAGCGCGGGCTCGCCTCCCACTTGTTGATGCCGGTCGCGTACGTATAGACCGGCGGCGTGTGCGGGTCGGGCGCGCCCTTGAGGTGGTGGTCGAGGAACGGCTTTAAGTTCTCGACCCGCCATTGCAGCGCGGTGTCACCGGTGAAGGTCAGGTCGCCGAGCTCATAGCCGTAGTGATTGGCGCCCGAGTGCCGCCACGGGCCGATCACGAGGTGAAGCAGGCCGGTGCCTTCGTACTTGTCCTTGAGCGCCTTGTAGACCGCCGGCGCGCCGTAGCTGTCCTCCTGGTCCCACTGGCCGACCTCGAGCATCGTCGGCACGGTCAGCGGGTGCGCCGCCATCCACTTGTCGACCGCCTGCCCCGACCAGAACTCGGTATAGGCCGGGTTCTGCATCAGCTTCTGGACGAACGGCACGTTCTCGATGTGGTACTTGCGCGCATAGTTGGCCATCGACCCCGCCTCGAGGTAGCGGGTGTAATCGTCGCCGGTGCCGAACGGGACGCTGACCCCCGCATCCGCCTTGCCGGTGCTCTGCGACAGGCCGAAGTCGAATCCGCCGACGCGGAACGCGCCGTTGTGGAACCAGTCGTCGCCCATCCAGCCGTCGACCATCGGGCTCTGCGGCACCGCCGCCTTGAGCGCGGGATGCGGGTTGATCTCCGACGCCAGCGTCAGGAAGCCGAGATAGGAGGAGCCGATCGTCCCGACCTTGCCGTTGCTCTCGGGCACGTTCTTCACCAGCCAGTCGATGGTGTCGTAGGCGTCGGTGCTCTCGTCGATCCCCGTGTTGTTGAGCGGCCCGACGATCGGGCGGTTCATCACGAACGTGCCTTCGCTGTTGTGAAGGCCGCGGATGTCCTGCTGGACGATGATGTAGCCGTCGTTGACGAACTCCTTGTACATGATCGGAAGCACGTCGACGACCGACTGGCTCGGCGTCCGTGAGGTGCTGCCCTTCGCGTCATAGGGCGTGCGCGACAGCAGGATGGGGCCGTTGGTCGTGCCCTTCTTCATGAAGATGACGGTGTAGAGCTTCGTCCCATCGCGCATCGGCACCATCGCCTCGCGGCGGATGAAATCGGCCTGCGGGAGGATCTCGTTGTACGATGCGACGACGTCGGGCGTCATCGGCGTGACGCGCGGCGGCGCGGGCGCGGCGGCGAGCGCGAGGAGCGGGAGGATGGCGGCGGACAGGCGGAAAGCGAGCTTGATCATCGCGCAACCGTAAGGATCGCCGTGGAGCGCGGCAACATCGGCTCGCGTCGCTCGTTGCAATATTGATGGGCGACATTGCCACCGAGGGATTGGCGCACGCGCTCGAGGCGGAACGGCGGGTCCAGCCCGGCGGCAACCTGCGTGCGGCGTGGGAGGCGCTGCTCGAGGACGCGCGGAAGTGCACGCGCTGCGATCTCTACAGGTGCGGCACGCAGACGGTGTTCGGCGAAGGCCCGCTCGATGCCACCATCATGTTCGTGGGCGAGCAGCCGGGCGACCAGGAGGATCTCGCCGGGCGTCCATTCGTCGGGCCAGCCGGCGCGGTGTTCGACGAGGCGCTGGAGAAGGCGGGGATCGACCGCTCGGCCGTCTACGTCACCAACGCGGTCAAGCATTTCAAGTTCGTCCAGAAGGGCAAGCGGCGCATCCACAACAAGCCCGACGCCGGCGAGATTTCCGCCTGCCGCTGGTGGATCGAACACGAACGCGAGCTGATCCGCCCGCCGGTGACGGTCGCGCTCGGCGCCACGGCGGCGCGTTCGCTGATCGGCAAGGTCGTGACCATCAGCAAGGTGCGTGGGGAACCAGTTGCGCTCGCAGACGGAAGCGAATGCTGGGTGACCGTCCACCCGAGCTCGCTTCTGCGCATGCCCGACCCCGAAGCACGCCGCCAAGGACGCGCGCTGTTCCTGCGGGACCTGAAGCTGATCAAGAAGCGCGCGGAAGAGCTGGCCGGCTAGCCGTCATCCCGGCCTTGAGCCGGGACCCGCCTTCTATCGCTCTGCCGCAAGGAAGGCAGGCCCCGGCTCAAGGCCGGGGTGACGATTAGAACCTGTATCCCACCGTCGCCTTGATGCTGCGCGGGGCGCCGGGCGCGATGTTGTTGTCGTTGCTCGCCGATGGGAAATAGTCGGCGCCGAGCAGGTTCTCGGCGTTGAGCTGGGCTTCGAGGCCGTTGGGGAGCCGGTAATAGAGCGCGGCATCGACTCGGGCGTAGCCGGGCAGCTTCACCGCATTGCTGATCGACGCGTAGGATTTCGAACGCGCGATCACACCGAGGCCGATGCCGAGCTGCGGCGTCACGTCGTACCGGTTCCACAGCGAGAAACTGTGGCGCGGCACCAGCGGCACCTTGCGCCCCGCGGGCGCGGCGCTCGTGGTTTCGGTGATCTCGGCGTCCTGAAGCGTGTAGCCCGCCGACATCAGCCAGCGGCTGGTGACGCTGCGCTCGAGGCCGAGCTCGACCCCGCGGCTGCGCTGCTTGCCGGTGAGCACGATCCGCGTCGGGTCGAGCGGGTCGGCGGCGCGCGTGTTGCTGCGGTCGAGCCGGTAGAGCGCCGCGGTGGCGAGCAGCCCGTCGAGGATTTCCCACTTGGCGCCGATCTCGCGATTGTCGAAGCGCTCGGGCTCGAGCACCGCGCGATCGGCGTCGAGGCTGCTGAACTGGTCGCCCGACTGCGGCAGGTACGACCGGCTGTAGCTCGCATAGAGCGACAGGTCGGGTGTCGGCTTGAGGATCAGCCCGAGCCGCGGCGACCACAATTTGTCGCGGCGGCTGAACTCGCCCGGGTCGAGCGGGCGAGAGTCGTCGACATGGAGGTTGAAGCTGTCGAAGCGCAGCCCGGCGACGATCTCCAGCCACGAGACGGGACGGATCTGGTCCTGCACATAAAGTGCGGCGACGGTCGCCTTCACCCGGTTGTTCGAATCGTCGGCATCGGGCGCGAAGATGACGTTGGCGTCGACCGTCGGGTCGGTGATCGGCGTGGTGTCGCCATTCGGGAAGCTGCCGGTGTTGCGCTTGTTGCGCGACCGCTCGCGGCCGAGCTCGAACCCCACCAGCAACGTCTGGTCGACGCCGCCAAGGCGGTTGTCCCACACGAGGTCGGTCTGGCTGAACAGGTTGGTTCGGTCCGTGGCGTTGTTGTAGGCGCCGAGCGTCACCAGCCCGGTCATCGCGCTGAAGCCGCGCGGGTACACGTTCTGGTAGAATTTGCTGTAGTCGCCGAGCAACGTGTGGTTGCGCAGCGTCAGCCCGCCGCCGAAATCGTGGCTGACGATCAGCGTGCCGATATCGACATTGGCGCGGGCGAGACTGACGTCCGGATCGCCGAAGAAAGTGCGGGTGTGGCCGCGGATCGGCTCGTCGCCGTCGGCGGGCACGCCGCGGTCGGCGGTGCGGCGGTCGTGGAAATGCTCGTACGACAGATCGATCCGCGTGCTGCCGCTGACGACGGCTGCCGTCGGGTTGATGCCGTAGCGGTGCAGGTCGACATGGTTGCGGAAGCTTCCGCCGCCTTCGTACATCGCGTTGAGGCGGACCCCGACCGTCTGGCTCAGCGGCTGGTCGACATCGCCGGTGAAGCGGAAATCGCCCCAATTGTCGGCGGAGCCCGTCAGCGCCCGGTACGGCGCCAGCGTCGGCCGCTTGAGCACCCGGTTGACGATCCCGCCGCCGCCGCCGCGCCCGAAGATCATCGCGTTGGGGCCTTTGAGTATCTCGACCCGCTCGACATTGTAGAAGTCGCGGAAATACTGGACGTCGTCGCGCACGCCGTCGACGAAAAAGTCTGCCGTGCTGCTGTTGCCGCGCAGCACGATCGTGTCGCGATTGCCTTCGCCGGCGTTGTACGAGGCGCCCGGGACGAACAGCAGCAGGTCGCCGACCGAGCGCAATTGCTGGTCCTCGATCTGCTGCGCGGTGACGGTGGTCAGCGCCTGCGGGATGTCCTTGACGTCGGTATCGGTCCTGGTCGCGGTGCTCGTGGCCTTGACGCCATATTTGACCTGCTGGCCGGTGACGACAATCGGCTGGTCGGCGTCGGCGACCGTCGCAGCGGCATCGGCGGCCGCGTCAGCGGCGTTGGCGGCCGCGTCAGCGGCGTGCGCGGGTCCGGCGCCGCAAACGAGCGCCGCGGCGAACCCAAACAACAGGCGGTCCATGTCTTCCCCTTCAGGACTGTGCCCGCCGTCTAGTGTTATTGAAAGTCATTCGCAATAGCAGAACGTGTCTACTCCGCCCGCGACCTTTCCGCCACTGCCCTGATCCTCGCTCCCCGATCAGGAGCGATTGCCCGCGTGCGCTCGCGCACCCGATCGACAATCTCCGCTTCCGCAGTCTGCGGTGTTCCAGACCCGAATGGCGGATGCGGGTCGTATTCGAGGCCGAGCTGGACCGCCTTGGCATGCTCCTCGCCGCGAATCGTGGCGGTCAGCGCCAGCGCGAAGTCGATGCCGGCGGTGACGCCGCCGCCGGTCACGCGGTTGCGGTCGAACACGACGCGTTCTTCCACCGGCTCCGCGCCGAACAGCGCCAGCTGGTCGCGCCAGTCCCAGTGCGAGGTTGCGCGATAACCGCGGAGCAAGCCCGCCGCCCCGAGGATCAGCGAGCCGGTGCAGACGCTGGTGACCCACTGCGCGGCCGACCCAACGTCGCGAACCCAGGCGAGCGCCTGCACGTCTTCCATCGCGTCGACGCAGCCGAAGCCGCCCGGCACGCACAGGATGTCCGCTTGACGGACCTCCTCGAACGTCGCCGTGGGCAGGATCGAAAAGCCGCTGTCGGTCGCGACGGGATCGCGGGTCTTCCACACGAAGTGAACCGATGACGCGCCGAGCCGCGAGAGGACCTGCGCCGGCCCCGTGAAGTCGAGCTGGGTGACGTCCGGATAGACCAGGAAGGCGACCATGAGCGGCTGCATCGGCTCACTCAGCGGCAAGCAGTGTCTCCGCGCCGACGAGGTCGACTGAGACCAGCCGGCTGACGCCTTTCTCGATCATCGTCACGCCGTAAAGCCGATGCATGCGGCTCATCGTCACCGCATTGTGGGTGACAATCAGGTAGCGGGTGTCGGTCTCCCGGGTCATCCGGTCGAGCAGCTCGCAGAAGCGCTCGACATTGGCGTCGTCGAGCGGCGCGTCGACTTCGTCGAGAACGCAGATCGGCGCCGGGTTGGTCAGGAACAGTGCGAAGATCAACGCGATCGCGGTCAGCGCCTGCTCGCCGCCGGACAGCAAGGTCAGCGCCGACAGGCGCTTGCCGGGCGGCTGGGCCATGATCTCGAGACCGGCCTCGAGGGGATCGTCGCTCTCGACCAGCTCGAGATGCGCCTGTCCGCCCTCGAACAGGGTGGTGAACAGCCGCCGGAAATGCGCGTCGACCTTTTGGTAGGCGTCGAGCAGCCGCACCCGCCCTTCGCGGTTGAGGTTGCCGATCGAGCCGCGCAGGCGGTGGATCGCCTGGGTCAGCTCCTCGGCTTCCTCGACGCCCTTGCTGCGCGCGGCGTCGAGCTCGGCCAGCTCCTGCTCGGCGACGAGGTTGACTGGCCCGATCCGCTCGCGCTCCGCGGTGAGCCGTTCGAGCGTCGCCGCTTGCTCGTCGGCGTTGCGCTGCTCGTTCGGGTCGAAGCCGAGCGTCTCCGGGAGTCGCTGCGGTACGCATTCGAACTTCTCGACGCTGGCGCGCGCGAACTCGGCGCTGCGTGCCTGCTGCGCTTCCGCGCGCGCGGCAGCGGCGGCCCGGCGTTCGCGGGTGTCGGCGGAGCGCTCGTTGGCGGCGGCGACCGCGTGCGCCGCGTCGATCACCGCCTGCTCGGCCTCGCGTTCCGCTGCAGCCGCCTCGCCGATCCGCACCTGGCTGTCGTCGTTGGCGTGCTCGAGCTCGCCGATTTTCGAGTCCAGCTCGACCGGCTCCTTCTCAAGCGTCGCCCGTTCGGCCGCCTGCTGCTCCTGCCGCTTGCCGCCCTGCGCCAGCCGCTCCTCGGCATTCTCGCGCCGTTTGCGCCATTCCGCCTGCTCGCGCCCGGCGGCGTTGAGGCGCTCGCGGTCGGCGGCGCTTTCCCGGGCGCGGGTCGCTGCTTCCGCGCGCTTGTCCGCAACCGCGGAGGCCGCGTGAGCCGCGGTGGTGCGCGCACTCTCGACGTCCTGTTCCAGCACCGCCGGGTCAGGCAGCGCGGCGAGCGACCGCTCGGCCGCGGCGACCGCTTCGCGCGCAGCCTCGAGCACCGGCTCGAGATCGGCCTGCCGCTGCGCGAGGCCGCTGCGCTGTGCTTCGATCCGCTCGAGCGCCGCCGCGGCGGCGTCGATCGCGCGCGCAGCCTCGCGCGCATCGCGTTCGGCCGCGAGCGCCGCATGCCGTGCATGCTCGGCGGCCTCGCGGCACCGGTCCATCGCCCTGAGCGCTCGGTCCCGCTCGCTCGAAGCGGAGTCGACCGATTGCTGGAGGCTGGGCAGCTCGCCCGCGAGCTGCGCCAACCGATTGGCGCGAAGCAGGCGCTCTGCCGAGGCTGCGCCGGCGCCCCTGGCGACGAATCCGTCCCAGCGCCGCATCATGCCGTCGCGGGTGACGAGCCGTTGCCCGACGGCCAGCACCTGCCCCTCGTCAGCATCCGCCACCGCGATCTGTTTCAGGCGCCGCAGCAACTCGGCGGGCGCGCGCACGTGGTCGGCGAGGCATTCCATGCCCTTCGGGAGCGGCGGATCTCTCGCGTCCGCCGCGCTTCCCGTCCACCGGCGCGGGCTGTCGCTTTCACCGATTGCGGCGTCCGCATCCTCACCCAGAGCAGCGGCCAGGGCGCGCTCGTACCCCGGCTCGGCCGACAGGCTGGCGATCGCCGAACCGCCGCCATGTTCGAGCGCGGCCGCGAGCGCGTCATGCTCGGATTTCGCCGCCGAAAGCGCCGCGCGCGCAGCGGACAGCTTCGTCTCGGACGCATCGCGCTGCTCGGCCGCTGCCGCTCGACCCTCATCGGCGCTCGCGCGCCGCGCCTCGGCCTCGCTCATCGCCTGCGCTGCAGCGGCCGCTTTCGCTTCGCCTTCCTTGTGCGCGTTCCTCTGTTCGCTGCCGTCGCCGAGCGCCGTGAGCTGCCCGGCGAGCCTGGTCCGTTCCTGTTCGGTCCGCGCAAGCTGCGCCCGGGCCGCCTCGAGCGCCGCCTCGGCCACCCGCCGCTCGGCGCGCATCGCCGCTTGCCGCGCGAGCAGCTCGGCAAGCGCGGCTTCGGCTTCGCGCGACTTCGTTTCGGCAACCGTCAGCTCGCTCGCGATCCGCGCCGCAAGGCCTTCCGCATCTTCGAGCCGCCGTTCGATTGCGCGCCGCTCTTGGTCGAGCTGCTCCATCGCGCGGGTCGCGTCGCTCTTGAGCGCCTCCTCGCGAGCGAGGTCGGCGGAGAGCGCCGCGTCGAGCCGCTCCAGCTCGGCGAGCCGCCGCGCCACTGTGTCGCGGCGCGCCCGGGCGCTCGCGAGCTGGTGGGCGAGCGCATGGCCCTGCTCGCGGAGCTCGGCGACGGCGTTGCGTTTGGCGGTGAGTGCTTCGTTCGCTCGGTCGTGCGCAGACTGTGCCCCGGAGATCGCCTGGTGGATTCGCTCGACTTCTTCGGCGGCGGCCTTTGCTTCCGCCGTCGCAGCCTCCGCCGCGCGCTCCGCCTCGACCCAGCGCGCGTGCAGCAGCTTGGCCTCGACCGAGCGGATCTGGTCGGTCAGCTTGCGATAGCGTTCCGCCGCGCGCGCCTGGCGCCGGAGCTGGGCCGCGCGCTGCTCCTGCTCGCTAAGGATTTCGCCGAGTCGAGTCAGGTTCGCTTCGGCGGCGCGCAGCTTCTGCTCGGCATCCTTGCGCCGCGCGTGAAGCCCCGAGATGCCGGCGGCTTCCTCGAGCAACAGCCGCCGCTCGACGGGCTTGGCCGAGATGATCGAGCTGATCTTGCCCTGGCTGACGAGGGCAGGGGAGTGGGCGCCGGTCGCGGCATCGGCGAACAGCAACGATACGTCCTTGGCGCGGACGTCGCGCCCGTCGATCCGGTACGCGGAGCCGGCACCGCGCTCGATCCGCCGCGTAATCTCGCTTTCGCCGGCACCGCCTTCGTCGCTGCCGTCGCGTTCGATCAGGATCGAGACCTCGGCGAAATCGCGCGGCGGCCGCGACGAGGTGCCGGCGAAGATCACGTCGTCCATCCCGCCGCCGCGCAGCGACTTGGGGCTGGACTCGCCCATCGTCCAGCGGATCGCTTCCAAGAGGTTCGACTTGCCGCAGCCGTTGGGACCGACGACGCCGGTCAGCCCGGTCTCGATCCGGAGCTCGGCCGGTTCGACGAAGCTCTTGAAGCCGCTGAGCTTGAGCCGCCGGATCTTCAACGCTGCGCCCCCTCCCCCTGCCGGCCTATTTCCAGCCGCCGGCCTCGCGGATCAGCGGCTCCAGCTGATCCCAGGTCCCCGCGTCCGTCACCTTGCCGGCGACGATGAAGGTCGGCGTGCGATGGATTCCTCGGTCCATTGCCGCCTGCGTCATGTCGAGCAGCTGTTTGAGGCCCTTGGCGTCGGCGAGGCATTGCTGCGCGCGTGCCGGCGTCATGCCCGCCTTTCCGGCGATCTGGGGCAGGCCGCCCAGCTTGGCGAAGAGCAGGATCCGCTGCTGGTCCGTCATGCCCTCGAGCGCGGCCTTGTCGGCGTCGCTCATGCCCTGGATCCGCGCCTGCCATTGCGGCTGGGCCTCATAGACCAGCCGCGACATCGGGAAGAAGTTGGCCGGGCCGGCGCAGCGCGCGAGCAGGCTCACGGCGATGTCCGGCCCGTTGATCAGCAGGTTGCGGAACTCGTAGCTGACCTTGCCGGTCCGCACGTACTGATCGACGAGCGGATCGAGCCCGGTCTGCTCGAAATGGCGGCAGTGCGGGCACGCCAGCGAGCCATATTCTATCAGCTTCACCTTCGCCGCCGGATTGCCCATCCGAAAGCCGCCTTCGGGCGTCATGGCGACGGTCCGGCTCCAGTCGTGCGCAGCCTGCGCCTTGGCCGGCGGCCCGGCGGCGGCAACCGGCGCAACCAGGCCGAGCGCGACGACAGCAGCAATCGCGCCTGCCCGGATCACCTGAGCGCTGCGTCCAGCTGCGGCTGGAGCTTCTCCCAGGTCGCGGTCTTGTCGAGCATGGTGCCGTTGATGACGAACGACGGGGTGCCCTCGAAGCTCGGGAACTGGTTGGTGACGTCGCTCGACACCTGGACCAGCCGGTTGATCTCTTTTTCGTTGCTGAGGCACTGGGTGCTCTTCGCCTGGGCGACGCCGCGCGCAGCCGCCCAGTCCTGCAGTCCCGCCATGCGCGCCAGCGCCACGAACTGCTGGTTGATCGGCAGGTTCTGCACCCGCTCCGCTTCGGCCTCGGGCGCGGCCTGGACCTTGGCGATCCATTTCTCCTGGTCTTCGTACAGCGCCTTGGTCAGCGGGAAGAAGCTCTTGGCGCCGTTGCAGCCGGCGATCAGGACCGCGGGCAGGTCGAGGCCGTGGAGCAGATAGGGCCTGAACTCCCAGCTGACCTGGCCCGACTTGACGTATTTGTCGACGAGGACCGGCGCGCCCTTTTCCTCGAACTCGCGGCAGTGCGGGCAGGTCAGCGCGCCGATTTCGACCAGCTTCACCTTGGCGTTCGGATTGCCCATCATGTACCCGGCCGACGTCGCGTTGACGACCTGGGTCCAGTCGCCGCCGGGCGGCGGCGCGACCTGCTGCAGCTTGACCGGCTCGCTGGTGGTGACGTTGCTCTGGTCGTTCTTGTTGCAGCCCGCGAGTGCCACCAGTGCGGTTGCGCAGGCCAGGAAAACATATGGCTTCATCGAATCATTTGCTCCGATCGATCTCCGGAATTTGCGCCTCGTCATCGCGCGACAGCGAAGGCGGGCCGCTGCTAGCGCCAATTCGCGCCGCAAGCGACTCCAGACATGCGCGAAGCTCGGGATCGGCGATCTCGCGCAGCCCTTCGCCAAGCTCTTTCGGCACCGGGCGCAGCTGGGGGCGGACCGGCCTCGGCGGAGCTGCCGGCGGCTTGCCCTGTCTGAAGACGATGCGATTAATGGCGGAATAACCGAAGAAAAGATTGACCTTCTGGACGATCATCGGCGTCAAATGCTGGATCAGCGGCGCGTGAGCGCCGTCGACCAGCAGGGTGAGAACGCCGCCGGCCTTCCTGCCCGCAGGGAAGCGGATCGATTCGGGCGACGAAACCCTTGCGTAGCGTTCGCCGACGATTTCGCCCCAGCGGCTGACGATCGAGTTCTGGACGAAGCCGAAGCGGCGGAACGACGGGTCGCCGATGGCGCCGACCAGATCGCCGGCCGAGCGCGGCCGGCAGCTCCTCGGGGCTTCCTCTTTTTCAGGCTTGCGCTTCGACATGAGGGCGGAGCATGCCATAGCGGCATGGTGACCGCCAATGCCGCACGCCGGCTCATCGAACATTATGTGGATAACTTCAGGCGCTTGCCGTGGCGCTCGCCGCCGGGCGCGCTGCCGCCGCAGCCCTATGCCGTGTGGCTGAGCGAGGTGATGCTCCAGCAGACGACCGTGGCGACGGTGAGGCCGCGGTTCGGGCGGTTCCTCGCGCGCTGGCCGAGCATCGCGGCGCTCGCTGCCGCCGACGATGCGGATATCCTCTCCGAATGGGCGGGGCTCGGCTATTACGCGCGGGCCCGCAATCTCATCGCCTGCGCCCGCGAGGTTGACCGGCGCGGCGGGTTCCCGACCACCTCGGCCGAGCTCGCTGAGCTTCCCGGAATCGGCGCCTACACCTCCGCCGCCATCGCCGCGATCGCGTTCGGCGAGAAGGCGCCCGCGGTCGACACCAATGTCGAGCGGGTGATGGTGCGCGTGCATGCCCTCGCCAAGCCCTCGCGGAGGGAGGTCGAGGGCAAGCTGCTCGAGCTGATGGATGGGCAGCGCCCCGGCGACGTCGCCCAGGCGCTGATGGATCTCGGCGCCACTCTCTGCCGCCCGAAGCGGCCCCGGTGCGGCGACTGCCCGCTCCAAAGCGACTGCGCCGCTTTTGCCAGCGGCAATCCCGAAGCTTTCCCGGCGCGGCGTCAGCGCAAGGTCCGGCCGCACCGCCATGGTGTCGCATGGTGGATCGAGCGCGACGGCGGCGTGTGGCTCGTGCGCAGGCCCGCCAGTGGGCTCCTCGGCGGCATGGCGGCGCTGCCCGGCGGCGAATGGGGCGAAGCGCCACCGGCGAGGGATCCGGTCGTCAGCGTCCGCCACGTCTTCACCCATTTCTCGCTCGACCTCGCAATCGAGCTTCGCTCCGAGCCGGTGGGCGAAGGCTGGTGGCATCGGATCGACTCGCTGCCCGACGCCGGCCTTCCGACTTTATACCTGAAAGCCGCCCATGAATTTATGTCGCGGAGGCGCTCGCTTGCGGCCTGAACCCTTTTTCTCAGGCGCCGGCCTCGACCGCGCGGACATCCTGCGCGCCGACGCGGGCGCCATCGTGCAGCTGGCGGGACAGCCCGAGGCGCGCCAGCTCGTCTGGAAAGACGGCCTCCCGGCGATCGGCGAGGACGGCGCGTTGGTCTGGCGCGAGGTCGACGCGCCCGACCTGTTCCTCGGCCTCGACCTGGGCAAGGCGCGCTTTAGCTCGGTCCCGGCAGGCGTGGAAGGCTCACGCGCCGCATTCGCCGTCATGGGCAACCTCTCGGCTGGCGAGGCGCCAGTGTTCGCCGCCGCGCTCAGCCTCGGCGGATGGCACTCGCGGCACGGCTTCTGCGCGAGTTGCGGTGAGCGGACCGAGATCGTCCGCGGCGGCTGGTCGCGCTCATGCCGCGGGTGTGACGCGGAACATTATCCGCGGGTCGACCCCGTCGTGATCATGCTCGCCGAGCATGATGGCTCGGTGCTGCTCGGCCGCCAGCCGCAATACCCGCCGCGCCGCTACTCCGCGCTCGCCGGCTTCGTCGAGGCCGGCGAGACGATCGAGGCCGCGGTCGCCCGAGAGCTGGGGGAGGAAGCCGGCATCGATGTGAGCGACGTGACCTATATCGCCAGCCAGCCGTGGCCGTTCCCGTCATCGCTGATGATCGGCTGCAGCGCGCAGGCCCGCGGCCGCGATCTCAGGATCGACACCACCGAGCTCGACGACGCGCGCTGGTTCACGCGCGGAGAGGTCGAAGCGGCGCTCCGCGATCCCGATGCGGGCGCCTTCCAGCCGCCGCCCCGCTTCGCCATCGCCCGAACGCTGCTGGAGCACTGGCTGGCGCTTGAAGAAGCTCCCGCTCGCCCTTAAGAGCGGGCCAAATCCACTCCTCGCAATCCTTCCAAAACCAGGGAAACTTCATGGACGACCGCTTCAATACCATCGCCGGCTGGGTGCTGTTCGCGGGGATTGTCGCGCTCGGCTCGTCGATCGTCGCGGGCGAATATTTCCATACCGAGCGGCCGGAGAAGATGGGCTATCCGATCGCGGGCGTTCAGGAAGAAGGCGAAGGCGCCGCCGAGGCCGAGAAGCCGATCGAATTCTACCTTGCGACCGCGGATGCGGCCCACGGGCAGCAGGTCTTCAACAAATGCATGGCGTGCCACAACGCCGAGAAAGGCGGGTCCAACCAGCTCGGCCCGAACCTGTGGGGCATCATCGGGGAGCCGATCGCGCAGGGCAAGGGCGGCTACGCCTTCTCCGACGCACTGAAGAAGATCGGCGGTACCTGGAACTGGGACAATCTCAGCAAGTGGCTGGACAGCCCGAAGACTTTCGCGCCCGGCACCAAGATGACCTTCGCGGGCTTAAGCAACCCGCAAGACCGCGCCGACGTCATCGAGTTCCTCAACCAGCACAGCGATTCGCCGCTGCCGCTGCCCAAGGCCCCCGAAGCTGCGCCCGCGGCCGCCGGCACCGAGCCGGGCGCGGGTCCCGGCAATGGCCCGCAGAAAGCCGAGAACGAGCCGGTGCTCAACGTTTCCGAGGCCGGCAAGACCCGCCAGACGAGCGGCGGCGCGGGCTCTCCGCCCGCACCGGGCACGCCTCAGACCAGGTAAGGCGCCCTTACTCCGGCGGCCCGCTCTGCTGGCGTGGCGGCGCCGGGTGCTCGGCGTAGAAATTGGTGACGAACTCCCACGCTTCGGCTGCGTCCTCGCTCCAGTGGATAAGGTCGAGGTCGTGCGGCGCGATCACCCCTTCCTCGACCATCGCCTGGAAGTTGACCACGCGGTTCCAGTAATCGCGCCCGAACAGCAGGATCGGCAGCGGCCGCACCTTGCCGGTCTGGACGAGCGTCAGCAGCTCGAACATCTCGTCGAACGTGCCGTAGCCGCCGGGGAACACGGCGACCGCCCGCGCGCGCAGCAGGAAGTGCATCTTCCTCAGCGCGAAATAGTGGAACTGGAAGCTTAGGTCGGGCGTGACGTAGCGGTTGGGCATCTGCTCGTGCGGGAGCACGATGTTGAGCCCGATCGACTCCCGCCCGACCTCCACCGCGCCGCGGTTCGCCGCCTCCATGATCGACGGACCTCCCCCCGAGCAGACCACGAACTGGCGCTTGCCTTCCTCGTCGCGGCTGCACCCGCTCGCCAGCCGCGCAAGCTCGCGCGCGACCTCGTAATAATGCGCCTTGGCCTTGAGCCGCTCGGCGATCCTCTCCTGCTCGGGGTTCGCGGCGGCGGCGATCAGCGCGTCGGCCATTTCCGGCGCCGGGATCCGCGCCGATCCGTAGAAGACGAACGTCGACCCGATGTTGGCTTCGTTGAGCAGCAGCTCGGGTTTCAGCAGCTCTAGCTGGAAGCGGACCGGGCGCAGGTCCTCGCGCAGCAGGAAATCGGTGTCCTGGAAGGCAAGCTTGTAGGCGCTGCTCTCGGTCTGCGGGCTCGACGGGACATGCTTGGCCGACTTGGCCTCGACCTTGGAACTCGGGAATATGCGCTTGGGCGGCAACGGTCGTTCATTCATGATCGCCCGCCTAGCGGCAAAGATCGGCGCGGTCACGCGTCGGCGGCGTTCGCGCGCGGCGCCCCCCAGTCGATGCGCCGCGTCGCGTACATCACCCCGGCCAGCGCCGCGAACAGCAGCAAAGCGCCGATCAGCAGCGAGAACGCCTCGAGGCTGAGCAGGATGTAGAGCACCGCGTATAGGCCGGCGAGCAGTCCGCCGATGAACGCCGCGCGCCTCCAGCTTCCGAGCACTGCGGAGGAATAGGCGGTGTTGAGCCCCGCGATCGCCGCCGATGCTACGATATAGGCGGCGGTGAAGCCGATCACTTCGGCGAAAGCGAGCAGCAGCACGAAGAAAAGGATCAGCGCTGCGCCCATCAGCAGATATTCGACCGCCGACACCCGCACGCCGCCGATCACGTCGAACATCAACAGCGCGAGGAAGGTGAAACCGATGAACAGGAAACCGTACTTCGTCGCCCGGTTGACCTGCGAATAGAGGTCGACCGGCTGGATCAGGCTGATCGACGCGACCTGCACCGAGTCCCCGCCGCCGGGCGACGCGGGCACCGCGGTCGCATACCCCGCGGCCTGCGCCGGCACCCGCTCGACCGTGTTCGACGCGCCGGGATCGCCGGTGCTGACCAGCGACCGCCCGAGCGCGAGATTGCCCACCCGGTAGGTCGCCTCGAACCCCTTGTCGCCGACCGAGCGTGCGCCGGGAAGGAAATCCCCGCCGAAGCTCGGGCTCGCCCAGGACGACTTGACCGTCCAGCGCGTGTCGCCCGCCTGCGGCACCATGCTCAGCGACGCATTGCCCCGGAACTCGTAGGCGAAGTCCACCGCCAGCGGCTGCGTCGTCAGCGCGCTCGCATCGACCCAGGCGAAGAAGCCGCGTCCACCGCCGCTGCCGCCGCCCGGAAGCATCCGAAGCGCCCGCCCGCCCGCGATCACCCGCGGATTGGCCCCGAGCCCGCGAGGGTCGCTGAGCCCGAAGCGCAGCTCGGCGCGGCTGAGGTCCATCGCGGCCGGATCGACCCCGCTCCGCGCGAGGTCCGGTGGAAGCACGAACCGTGCCCGGCCGTTGACGGCGGCATCGTACACCACCGCT
>DASSOE010000064.1:0-27921 GCA_035700945.1 Sphingomicrobium sp.
GACGTTGAGATAGCCGAGCCACGTCGGGCGCGCGCCGTGCTGCTGCATCTCGGCGGTCAGCGGCATCACGCCGCCGGCAAAGCCGCCGTCGCGCGTGTTGATCATGCGATAGCCCTGATATTCCTCGGCGCCTTCGCCGAAGTCCCAGCCGACGACGGCGTCGTAAAAGGCTTTCGCCTCCTCGGCGTCGGTCGTCATCAGCTCGTACCAAATGAAGTCGCCTTCGGGATTCGGCCCGGTGCGGTTCTGCTGGTTGATCGCAGGCGCGGACGCCTCTCGAACGTCGGACATGGTTCGATCTCCTCGTTCCTGGACTGTGAGCGCGCCGGTCAGGCGGTGATCGGCGTCCCCTGCGGCGCGGCCTGCTGCTGCGCGCTGTCGAGGATCTTCTCGAAGCCGCCCCAGAACATGCGCTGGCCGGCAAACGGCATCTCGCCCTCGGGCTTGAGACTCTCGTCCGCCATGATCGCTTTCCAGGCTTCGTCGCGGGTCGCCTTGTCGGGCCATTCGATGAAGGAGAAGACGATTGTTTCGCCGTCCTCGGCCTTCACCGCGCGATAGAAGTCGGTGACCTTGCCGTGATCCACGTCGTCGGCGATTGCCTCGATGACGCGCTCAGCGCCGTGTTCACGGAACACCTTGGCCATCTTCGAAGCGAGCTGCTGATACGCGCCGCGGTTGCCCTCCGGCACCGGAACGACGAAGCCGTCGGTGTAGCTGCCGCCGGGGCTGCCTTCCTCGACGATCGCCTCGAAGCCGCCCATGACCATGCGCTTGCCGTCGAACGGCATGTCCGAGCCCATCTCGGCCATCGCCGGGTCGCTCATGAACTTTGCGTTGGCGGCATCGCGCGCCTTCCGGTCCGGATATTCGAACCAGGAGAAGACGATTTTCTCGTCGGGCGTGGCGTCGACCGCCTTGCGGAAGTCGGTCACCTTCCCTTCGGGGACGTCGCTGTCCCACGATTCGACCATCCGTCGCACGCCGACGTTGGCGACGAGGGGCGCGAACTTGCTGGCATGCTCCTGGTAGGCGGCCTTGTTGGCCTCGGGCACGGGCACGATGAAACCTTCGAAATAGGTCATGCTGCAACTCCTTGCGGTTCGTGCTCGCGAAAGGCCGCGAGCTGATCTTCCAGCGCTTGGCCGAATGCCGGGCGCGCCTCACCACGCTTCACAAAGGCTTCGAGATTGGGTGTCTTGGCGAGCAGTCCGCCGCGCTGCGCCAGCCGCAGCACGGTGACCATGGCGAGGTCTCCGATCGTGAATCGATCGCCCTCCAGCCACGGCTTGTCGCCGAGACGGTCGGACAATTGCTCCAGCCTCAGCCGCGCGAGCGCGTCGGCTGTCGGCTTGCTCGGTTCGGCCCACTCCTGGTCCGCCCAGACGACGTCGAGCAGCACGCGGTGCTGGACGAAGGGCTCGACGCTGTTGACCGCCGCATAGGTCCACTGGATTGCGGCATATCTGCCCTGCGCGTCGCGCGGGAGCAGCGTCTCGCTCTTCTCGCCGATGTACTGGAGGATCGCGCCGCTCTCGAAGATTCGAACGGCGCCGTCGCGGAAGCACGGCACCTGGTCGAACGGCTGGTCGTCACGGTAGCGCGCGGGCCGCTCGCCGCCGATCAGGCGGGTACGATAGTCGAGACCCGCCTCCTCGAGCGCCCAGCGGACTCGCAGGTCCTTGACCAGCCCCTGCGCGCCTTGGGGGACCCAGGCGAAAGCGGTGACCTCGATCTCTGCGTTCGGGTTGATCGGCATCGTTCCGCTCCCGCTCAGATGGCCGTGCCGATGGCGTCCTGGACGGCCTCGGCCCCGCGCTCGGCAGCAGCCGGATCCATCCACATGATCTCGAAGATGTGGCCATCCGGATCGGCGACGCTGCGCCCGTACATGACCCCATAATCCTGTTTCGGCGCCGGATCAGCAGTGCCGCCGTTCGCTTCGGCGCGCTCGACAGCCGTATCGACCGATTCGCGGCTGTCGGCCGAAAGGCAGATCAGCACTTCGCTTGCGGAATTTGCATCCGCGATCGGCCGCGGCGTGAACTGGTGGAACTTGTCGTGCGTCAGGATCATCACATGGATTGTGTCGCTGAACGTCATACAGGCTGCCGTGTCATCGGTGAATTTCGGTTCGTTGACGGCTCCGAGCGCCTCGAGGAAGGCGCGCGACTTGTGCAGGTCGCTGACCGGCAGGTTCACGAAGATCATGCGGCTCATTTTTTCCTCCTGCTGCGACTCGATTCGCTTGCTTTGTGCTCCTCGAAGTCATAAATTGCAACTGTGAAGTCAGAAAATACAACTAAACATCGGAAGCGCATGTACGACGACGCCTGCGGGCTGGCGCACGCGCTGGAGCTGATCGGCGAGCGCTGGGCGATGCTGGTGCTGCGCGAGCTCGCCTACGGGCCGCGCCGGTTCTCGGAGCTCAAGGCCGACCTGCCCGGCATCAGCGCCAACGTGTTGAGCCAGCGGCTGAGCGAGCTCGAGCAGCGCGGGATCGTGCGCAAGACGCGGCTTCCTCCGCCGGCATCGGTGCAGGTCTATGAAGCGACCGAATGGGGGCTGGAGGCAGCGCCGCTGATTGCGCGGCTTGGGCGATGGGCCGCGCGCAGCCCTCTTCACGATCCGACGCTGCCGATCAGCCATGTCGCAATCATGATGTCGCTGCAGACGATGCTCGACCCGGAGCGGACGGAAGACATGCAAGCCAAGCTCGGCTTCCGCCTTGGTGAAACGAGCTATTCGGCCACGCTGCACGACGGACGGCTCGACGTGGAGCGCCGCGACGTCGGCGATAGCGACGTCGTCTTCACCGCGGCGCCCGCTCAGCTCGCCGCTGTCATCTATGGCGGCGCTCCCCTTGAAACGATCGGCGTCGAAGGAGACATTGACTTGGCGCGTCGGTTCGTGAGGCTCTTTCCGCTGCCATCGAAGGCAGGCGGCGATTGAGGCGCCGGCGCCCTTCCCCTAAGGCGAATCCCATGACCGATCTTCCCAACGCAGACCCCGAAAGCCGCGCCGACACCCTGATGGCCTCGCCCGACAGGATCGTGAAGGTGCGCGAGACGTTCGGCGTCGACTCGGACATGGAAGTGCCGGCCTTCAGCGAAGCCGACGAGCGCGTGCCTGACCTCGATCCGACCTACGTCTTCGACCCCAACACCACGCTCGCGATCTGCGCCGGCTTCGCACGGAACCGCCGCGTGATGGTCCAGGGCTATCACGGCACCGGCAAGTCGACCCATATCGAGCAGGTTGCCGCGCGTTTGAAATGGCCGATGATCCGCATCAACCTCGACGCGCACATCAGCCGCATCGACCTCGTCGGGCGCGACGCGATCGTGCTGCGCGACGGCAAGCAGGTAACCGAGTTCCGCGAGGGGCTCCTCCCGTGGGCGCTGCAGCACCCGGTCGCGCTGGTGTTCGACGAATATGACGCAGGGCGGCCCGACGTGATGTTCGTGATCCAGCGCGTGCTCGAGGCGGAGGGCAAGCTCACCCTGCTCGACCAGAACCGGGTGATCCGGCCCAATCCGTGGTTCCGGCTGTTCGCGACCACCAACACCGTCGGCCTCGGCGACACGACCGGGCTCTATCACGGCACCCAGGCGATCAACCAGGGCCAGATGGACCGCTGGAACATCGTCACCACGCTCAACTATCTGCCCGCGCAGGTCGAGGCGCAGATCGTGCTCGCCAAGTCCGGCGAGTATGACGATCCCAACGGCAAGCAGATCGTCGACAAGATGATCAAGGTCGCCGAACTGTCGCGGCAGGGCTTCATCAACGGCGACATTTCGACCGTGATGAGCCCGCGCACCGTGATCAGCTGGGCGCAGAACGCCAATATCTTCGGCGACGTTGGTTACGCCTTCCGCGTCAGCTTCCTCAACAAGTGCGACGAGGCCGAACGCCCGCTGATCGCCGAATATTATCAGCGCGTGTTCGGAGAAGACCTGCCGGAGAGCGTGGTCGGGAAGGCGTGATGTTTCTGCTTCGTCACTCGTCATTGCGAGCGGAGCGAAGCAATCCAGCGGGGCGACGGGGCAGCTGGATTGCTTCGTCGCTGCGCTCCTCGCAATGACGGTTTGAATGGCTGAGCGGATCGACATCTTCCGCCGCGTGCTCGCCGGTGCCGCGCGCGCGATCGCGCATGACGCCGAGGTCGAAGTCGTCTTTGCGTCCGATGTCGCGCCCGCGTCGGGCAAGACGGCGCGCGTCCCATCGCCCGGACCGGCACTCGAACCGAAGCTGGTCGCGGAAGCGCGCGGCGCCGCCGACTCGGCCGCCCTTCGCCTGCGCCATCATGATGCCGGCATCCACGCGCGCAACGCGCCGATGGACATCGACGCGCGCGCGGTGTTCGACGCGCTCGAGACCGCGCGGGTTGAGGCGCTCGGAGCGCGTTCGATGGGCGGCGTTCGCGAGAACCTCCGCCACCTCGCCGAGGCTCGGGTGCGAAGCGACGCGATCGTCCGCGCCCGCGATGCCGAGGAAGTGCCGCTCTCGACGGCGGTCGCCCTTATCGCCCGCGAGCGGCTGACCGGCGAAGCGCCGCCTGCCGCGGCGAGGGAAGGGCTCAAGCTGGTCGCCGACTGGATCGAGGAGAAAGCCGCGGCAGAGCTTGACGCACTGGCACTGACGCTCGACGACCAGGCGGCGTTCGCGAGGCTCTCGCGGCGGCTGCTCGAGGATCTCGACCTCGCCGCCGCCGAGGAGCCGGTCGAGGAAGAGCCCGACGAGAACGGCGACGAAGAGGAGGGCGAGGAGGGCGGAAGCGAGGATTCGGCCGAGGAGAGCGATGAAGGCCAGCCCGGCGGCGGCGATGCCGAGATGCGCGGCGAGGAGACCGAGGACCAGAACAGCGAAGGCGATTCGAGCCAGGAGATGGAAGCCGGCGAGGACGAATCCGCGGCTGGCGACGACCTCAGCGAAAGCCTGTTCGCCTCGCCCGGCCGCCGCAACTGGGACCTGTCGCCGCCGACCGACTATAAGGCCTTCACCACCCGCTTCGACGAGATCGTCGAGGCGGCCGAGCTGTGCGACGAGGAGGAGCTGTCGCGGCTCCGCGCCTATCTCGACCAGCAGATGGGCGGCCTCTCGAACGTCGTCACGCGCCTCGCCAACCGGCTCCAGCGCCGCCTGCTCGCTCAGCAGGCGCGGAGCTGGGATTTCGACCAGGAGGAGGGGCTGCTCGATGCCGCTCGGCTCGCGCGCGTGGTCGTCAACCCGCGCCACGCGCTGTCGTTCAAGATCGAGCGCGAGACCGAATTCCGCGACACCATTGTCTCGCTGCTGATCGACAATTCGGGCTCGATGCGCGGCCGGCCGATCGCGATCGCCGCGATCTGCGCCGATATCCTCGCGCGCACGCTGGAACGGTGCGGTGTCCAGTCCGAGATCCTCGGCTTCACGACGCGCGGCTGGAAGGGCGGGCAGAGCCGCGAGGCGTGGCTCAGCGCGGGCCGGCCGCCGGACCCGGGCCGCCTCAACGACTTGAGGCACATCATCTACAAGCGCGCCGACGAGCCCTACCGGCGCGCGCGGCGCAACCTCGGGCTGATGATGCGCGAGGGGCTGCTGAAGGAGAATATCGACGGAGAGGCGCTCCTGTGGGCGCACAACCGGCTGATCGCCCGGCCTGAGGAGCGGCGCATCCTGATGGTCATTTCCGACGGCGCGCCGGTCGACGATTCGACCGCAAGCGCGAATGGCGGCACCTATCTCGAGCGGCACCTGCGGCAAGTCATCGAATGGATCGAGAAGCGTTCGAGCGTCGAGCTGATCGCGATCGGAATCGGCCACGACGTGACCCGTTATTACGAGCGCGCGGTCACCATCATGGACGCCGAGCAGCTCGCCGGCGCGATGGTCGAGCAACTGGCGAGATTGTTTGAGACCCCCTGAAGAATGATGGGCCCGGCGCAAATACGCGCACCGGGCCCCCCTCGTTACGCGACGCGAGGGAACGCTTGTCCGTTACCGGACGCCGGCGAGGAAAAGGGGAAAACCCCGCCGAATGAGCAGCTTATGCCCGATTCGGGGAAGATTGATGCTGAATGGGGAGTGCAGCCCCCGTTCAGGAAAAACGATGACGATTCAGGAGGTTAGCCTCTTCCCGCTTGCGGGAGGGGGTGGGGCAGTCGCACCGCTTCGCCGCTTCGCGGCTCTCCCCCTCCCGCAATCGGCAGGGGAGAGTGGAATTACGCGGCCGCCGCTTCGGCGCTCTTCTTGGCGATCTCGCGCTTGAGCTTGCGGACCTTGGGCGACAGCTTGTCGTCGCTGGTCTTTAAAAGCCAGTTGTCGAGCCCGCCGACATGCTCGACCGAGCGAAGCCCGTGCGTCGATACGCGCAGCTTCACGCTCTGGCCGAGCGCGTCCGAGATGAGCGTGACGTTCTGCAAATTGGGCAGGAACGTGCGCTTCGTCTTGTTGTTGGCGTGGGAAACATTGTGTCCCACCTGCCGGCCCTTGCCGGTCAGCTCGCAAACCCGCGACATGTGATCTATCCTGATTTTTCTGGACGAGCCGCAAGGGCCCGAAGAGGGCCGCCCGTTAGCCGCTTGGGCGCGCTTCGTCAACGCTGCCGGACGCTCAAGCCGGCAACCGAACAGCAATATCTGCGTTGGGTAGCATCGTCGAACAATCGACTTGGGGCAACAGATGCGCATCCTTCTCTTCATCCTGATCGTCGCGGTGCTGGTCATTCTCGCTGCGCTCGCCACCGGCTTCCTCGACATCGATCAGATCCGCGGGGCCAAGGCGCCCCAGGTCTCGGCCACTGGCAACGGTGTCACGGCCAAGGGCGGGCAGACACCCGCTTTCGACGTTCAGACGGGCTCGGTGAAGGTCGGAGCCCAGGAAAAGACCGTGCAGATGCCGACACTCCAGGTGCAAAGGCCCGACGAGAACGAGGCTGCGGCGACGACGAACAACGCGATGTGACTTGCGCCGCCGGCTCGTCTAGCCGCGCCGCGTGACCTTTCCCTTGCCTCCACCGATGCGACGGGCGCTCGATCTCGCGAGCGAAGCCGCCGCGGCCGGCGAAGTGCCGGTCGGCGCGGTCGTGACGAGAGGCGAGGAGGTCGTCGCCGAAGCGGCGAACGCAATGCGCGGCTCGTCCGACCCGACCGCTCATGCCGAGATGGTCGCGATCCGCGCGGCGGCCGCGAAGCTTGGCACTTCGCGGCTCGACGAATGCACGCTGTGGGTGACGCTCGAGCCTTGCGCCATGTGCGCGGCGGCGATCGCGCTCGCCCGGATGAAGGCGCTCCGCTTCGCCGCCGAGGACCCGAAGGGCGGCGGCGTCGTTCATGGCGCCCGCATCTTCACCCAGCCGACCTGTCATCACCGGCCCGACGTGCTCGGCGGCATTGGCGAAGAGGAGGCGGCAGCGCTGCTGCGCGCCTTCTTCGCGGAGCGGCGCTAGCCGGTGTAGGGCAGCAGCCGGATCTCGACCCGGCGGTTTGCCGCCATCTCACGTTCGCTCGTCTCGGGACTGTACAGCGGTGCGGTCTCTCCGAGTCCCTTCGACGCGATTCGCGCCTTCGCGACTCCGTGCGAGGCGAGGTAGCCGGCGACGGCGGCGGCGCGCTTTTCGGACAGCGACTGGTTCACTTCGGCAGTCCCCGATGAATCGGTGTGGCCGAACACGTCGACATAGGTCTGCTTGCGCGCTTTCACTTCGCGCGCGATTTCGAGCAAGGTCGCGTCGAACTCGGGCTTCACGCTCGCGCTTCCGCTGTCGAAGGTCAGCGCCGCGGGAATTCGGATGACGATCGCGTTGCCGACCTGGAGCACGTCGAGGCCGATCCCCGCGGTCTGCACGCGCAGCTCGCGGTTCAGCGCCGCCATGTACGCCGGCGCGGCCGCGGCGGTGAGCGCCTTCGCCTTGGCCCTCTTCATCTTGGCGGCGCGGCTCTTGCGGCCGCCGATGAGGTCGCCGGAAAGATAGGGCGCGTTGAGGCCGAGCGGCGTGAACGCGACGGGGCGGAGTACCGGGGCCGGCGGCGGCGCCGTCTGGCAGCCTGCGACAAGCGCGACGGAGCAGCCGAGAAGGATCGCTTTCAGGCTGCGGCTTAGTGGCATTTGCGGGGGCTCCTGACGATAAAGGCGAGTCAGACCGGCGTGTAGCACGGTCGGTTGCGATGGCGAATCGAGCAGCTTCTTGTGAACGCCCGCATGGCAAGGCTACATTCGCCCGTTCACGCCCATGAGCGACCACATAGCCCCCATCCCCTGGTTCGACATCGCGCTGATCCTCGGCCTCATCGTGCTCAACGGCGTCCTGGCGCTGAGCGAGCTCGCGATCGTTTCGTCGCGCGACGCGCGCCTGAGGGCGCTTGCGCGAAGCGGCAGCAGCGGCGCGCAATGCGCCCTCGAGCTGGCGGCAGAGCCCGGCCGGTTCCTGTCCACGGTCCAGACGGGGATCACCCTGATCAGCATCATCAACGGTGCTTACTCGGGCGCGAGCCTGGGCGAACCGGTCGCCGATCGGCTCCAGCTGCTGGGCCTCAGCGAAGGCAGTTCGCATACCGTGGGATACGGCATCGTCGTCGTCCTCATCACCTTCGTTTCGCTGGTGATCGGCGAGATCGTGCCGAAGCAGATCGCACTCCGTTCGCCCGAGCCGATCGCGGCTGTCGTCGCGCGCCCGATGCGCCTGCTCGCCCGGGTCACCGCGCCCTTCGTCTGGCTGCTCGACCGGTCGAGCGCGCTCATCTTCAAGTTGCTCGGCCTCGACCGCGAATCGAGGAACCAGGTCACGGCCGAGGAGCTTCACCTCGTCGTCGCCGAGGCGCAGACCGCCGGCGTGCTCGAGGAAAGCGAGCGCGCGATCATCTCGCACATCGTGCGGCTCGCCGACCGGCCGGTCCGCGAAGTCATGACGCCGCGCACCGAAATCGACTGGATCGACGTCGCGTCGAGTCCCGAGGAGATCCGCCAGGCGATCCTCGAAACCGCGCACACGCGCATCCCGGTGGCTGCTGGCTCGGTCGAGAATATCGTGGGCGTCATCGAGATCCGCGACGTCGTCTCCGCCCTGCTCGAAGGGCGTCCGCTCGACCTTGAGCATTTGTGCCGCAAGGTGCTGGTCATTCCGGACCTGATGGACGCGATGGATGCGCTCGCCGTGCTTCGCAACGCCGAGGTCCCGCTTGCGCTCGTAAACGACGAATACGGTCATCTCGACGGGATTGTGACCCCGGGCAGCATCCTCGCGGCGCTGGCCGGCACCTTCGCTCATGACCTCGAGAAGGGCGAGGAGCCGCCGCTGGTCGAGCGCGAGGACGGTAGTTGGCTGGTGTCGGGCGCGGCGAGCGCCGACCTCCTCGCCGACCGCCTCGGGATCGCCTTGCCGCACGAGCGCGACTATTCAACCGTCGCCGGTTTCGCTTTGTCAGTGCTGAAGCACCTTCCAGAGACGGGCGAGAGCTTCCGCCACGACGGCTGGTCGTTCGAGATTGTCGACATGGACGGCCGCAAGATCGACAAGCTCATTGTCTCGCGCCCGAGAAAGCGTCCGGCGCAAAACCAGGCGGAAGCGGTCGGCTGAGGCGACGGGTTGAACAACCTCAGCTTTTGACGGCTCGCAGCGCACGGACCAGGTTCATTCATCGCCCTTGAACTACGCTCCCCGGATGATCCGCCTTTCTCCGATGCTTGCTCTCGCCCTGGTGGCGTGCACGATGCCGCCCGTGCCGCTCCCGGCGACGCAGCCGGAGGTCCGGCCCGTGGTTGCCGAAGACCAGCTCATGGGGCGCTGGGCAGTGGAATCGGTCAATGGCCATCCAGCGCCTGGCTTATGGGTCGAGCTTGGCGCGGAGGGGCTTGCCACGATCACCAGGACCGGGACTGCCGTGTTCGTTGCCTCGCCGCAGCCGCCCACGCGAGCCTTTCTCGGCTGCAACAACTGGAACCCGAGCGGCTGGACTCGAACCGGCGACAAGCTGACTCTGGGCGTCGAGATGTCGCACCGGACGGAGCGCGGATGCGATCCGGTAACGATGGCGCTGGACGACGAAGCCTATGCGATCCTCGCCAAAACCCTGACGATGGAGTTCACGGGTTCGGACCGCCTGCGCCTCATCAACGAGCGCGGTGCGATCGAGCTGGTCCGAAACCGGGGTTGAGCCCGAGGCAATCCGTTCGGCCCGCCGGCGCTAAAGCTTCCCGAACTTCTGCTCGAAGCCGTCGATGTCGTTGCGCGCAAGATAGTCCGCCTGCTCGACGATTCGGTCCCGGGTGATCCTGCCGCGGAAGGCGCCGAGCTGCGCGTCGAGCCGCTCGACCTCGTTCGCCGACAGCCCCGCGATTTGCTCGAAATTGTAAAATCCCGCGGCGTGCAGCGCGTCGGCAAATTTCGGGCCGACGCCTTTGAGCAGGCACAGGTCGTCGCTCGGCACCTTGCCTTCCAGCGCGCGGTGCACGGGCGCGCGGAAGATGTCGCCGGTGACGTCGCTCGCCGCTGCCGCTGCTTCACCTGCGATCCCGCGCCCCTCGCGCGGCTTCGCATGCTGCATGTGCGGGCGGACGGGGGCGCTGTCGGTCAGCGTCACCCGCTGCTTTGGCCGCATCAGGATGAACGCCAGCACCAGCGCCACCACGATGACGATCACCCACCAATATTCGCGGATCAGATCCATTCAGTTTCTCACCAGTTCCATTGCGCGTTGTAGCGGCGCCGAAGCTCGACCAGATAGGCGACGAGCAGGCCAAAAAGAAAGCCCAGCACGGCCACTCCGGCGCCCTCGGCGATCAGCGGCACGCGGGCGCCGCGCGGCGACCAGGCCGCGCCCGCGACGCCGGGGACCTGATCGATCAGGCGGACGAGCTCGGTGCGCTGGAAATCGTCGGCGGGGCCGGAGAGGAGCACGTCCCGGGTCAACGGTCCGTGGTGCAGATGCCCGCTGACCTCGGGGATTTGGTAATAGACCATCGTCTTGCCGATGCCGCGCTCGACCGCGGCGGCAAAGCGGTCCGCGGCGCCGAGCGGCCCGTGCCACAGGGCCGCGAGCGCGACTGCGAGGACCAGTCCTCCCGCGAGCGTCGCATTGCGGCGGCGCTGCCGGCGGAATGCGATCGCTCCGGCGATGATGCCGACGACGAGCCCGGCGCCGATCGCCGGCCAGAAATAGGACCAGAGCGCGTTCACGCGCCCTCCCGCTCCAGCTCGCGCCAGCCGATGTCGCGACGATGGAAGCCGTCGGCGAAATCGATCTGGTCGACCGCGCGATAGGCCCGCGCCCGGGCGTTGGCGAACGTCTCGGCGACAGCGGTGACCGCAAGCACCCGGCCCCCCTTCGCAACGAGGCCCTGCTCGCCCAGCGCGGTGCCGGCGTGGAACACGGTCACGCCTTCGATTTGCTCCGCGGCCTCGATCTCGCGGATGAGGCCCCCGGCTTCCGGAGTGCCGGGATAGCCGCGCGCCGCGACGATCACCGTCATCGCGTGCTTCCCCGACAGCCGCGGCGGCTCGATCTCGGCGAGGCGGCCGGTCGCGACGGCGTGGAGCAGCGCAGCGAAGTCGCCCTCCACGAGCGGCATGATCGCCTCGCACTCGGGGTCACCGAAGCGGACATTATACTCGATGAGCTTGGGCCCATCCGCAGTGAGCATCAGGCCCGCATAGAGGATTCCGCTGAACGGCGTGCCCGCCGCGGCGAGCGCGCGGGCGGTCGGCCGGACGATCTCGTCCATCGCCCGCCGTTCGAGCTCCTCTGTGAGGACCGGCGCCGGCGCATAGGCGCCCATTCCCCCGGTGTTCGGCCCAGTGTCGCCCTCGCCGACGCGCTTGTGGTCCTGCGCCGAGGCGAGCGCGACCGCCGTCGCCCCGTCGACGAGCGCGAACAGGCTCGCTTCCTCGCCTTCGAGGAACTCCTCGATCACGAGCGGGCCGTCGCCTGCGGCATCGATCGCGTCCTCGGCCTCGGCTCGGCTCATGGCGACGGTCACGCCCTTGCCGGCCGCGAGCCCGTCGGCCTTGATCACGACCGGGAGCCCGAAGCGATCGAGCGCATCGCGGGCATCGCTCACCCGCGCGGCGCGCACATAATCCGCAGTGGGGATGCCGTGCGCCCGGCACAGGTCCTTGGTGAAGCCTTTCGACCCCTCGAGCTGCGCCGCTGCGGCGCTCGGCCCGAACACGGCAATGCCGGCATTGCGCAGCGCGTCGGCTACGCCCGCCACCAGCGGCGCTTCCGGGCCGATGACAACCAGGTCGATGTTCTCGTCGCGCGCGAGATCGAGGACGGCGCGCGGGTCGCAGGGGTCGATGACCATGCACTCCGCCCAGCGCGCGATGCCGGGATTTCCCGGCACTGCGAGCAGCCTTGTGCAGCTCGGCGATTGCCTAAGCCGCCACGCGAGCGCATCTTCGCGACCGCCCGACCCCAAGAGCAATATGTCCATGCAACTCCCTGACGACACGCGCGCCGGCCTGTTAGCGAACGTGGCACCCGGCGACAATTCGCCGACGCTCAGCGTTTCGGAGCTCTCCGGTGCACTCAAGCGCACCGTCGAGAGCGCCTTCGGCCACGTCCGCGTGCGCGGGGAGATCAGCGGCTTCAAGCGCCACGGCTCGGGCCACTGCTATTTCACGCTCAAGGACGAGAACGCCTGCATCGACGCCGTCATCTGGCGCGGCAATGCCGCCGCACTCGCGTTCCTGCCGGAGGATGGCGCCGAGGTCATCGCGACCGGCAAGCTCACGACCTATCCCGGCCGCTCGAAATACCAGATCGTCATCGACCGGATGGAAATCGCGGGGGAGGGCGCGCTGCTCGCCTTGCTCGAAAAGCGGCGCAAGGCGCTCGCGGCGGAAGGGCTGTTCGCGCCGGAGCGTAAGCGCCGGCTGCCGTTCCTGCCGCAGGTCATCGGAGTCGTGACCTCGCCGACAGGCGCGGTGATCCGCGACATCCTCCACCGGCTCGCCGACCGCTGCCCGACGCGGGTGATCCTGTGGCCGGTGCCGGTGCAGGGGGAGGGGGCGGCCGCGAAGATCGCCGCCGCGATCCGCGCCTTTCCGGCGATCGAGCCGCGCCCCGACCTGCTGATCGTCGCGCGCGGCGGCGGCTCGATCGAGGATTTGTGGGCGTTCAACGAGGAGGAAGTGGTGCGCGCCGCGGCCGAATCGCCGATCCCGCTGATCTCCGCCGTCGGGCACGAGACCGACACCACGCTGATCGATCACGCCGCCGACCACCGCGCGCCGACTCCGACCGCCGCCGCGGAGATCGCCGTTCCGGTTCGCGGCGAGCTGCTCGCCCAGCTCGGCGAGCTCGCGCACCGCGCGCAGCATTGCCTGTCGCGGCGGGCCGAGCGCAGCCGCGAGCGCTTCGACCTGACCGTCTGTCGCTGGCCTCAGCCGCAGGCGATCTTCGCGCCGATGATGCAGCGGCTCGACGAAGTGGGCGACCGACTCCCGCGCTCGCTCGCGGCACGGGCAGGGAGCGCACGCGCCGACCTCAACCTGGTCGCGGGCAGGCTTCGCCCCGAGCTCGTCGACCAGCGCATCGCGCGGCTGACCGAGCGGCTGTCGGCGACGTGGAAGATGGCCGAGCTCGCCCATCCGGAGCGCCCGCTGTCGAAGGGCTATGTGCGGGTGACGGCCCGCGATGGCGCGACCCTGACCCATGCCGCCGATGCGCGGCGCACCAAGCTGCTCACGCTCCGCTTCGGCGACGGCAGCGTGGATGCGGCGGTAGACGGCGGCCGGTCCGCCGCCCGCCCAGTTGAGCGCAAGCCCCCGCGGTCCTACATGGGCGGGCAGCCCGGCCTGTTCGACGCGCCGGAGGAGTAAGCCGATGCTCATGTCTGGAAGCGGCAGGGCCGCACGCGTTCATTATCTGCCCGGCACTTTCCGCCTGCTCAGCGACGGCGACCACGTGGTCTGCGCGGTGACCGGCGCGCGAATCCCCCTTCACGAGCTGCGTTACTGGAGCGTCGAGCGCCAGGAGCCCTATGTCGATGCGGCGGCGAGCCTGAAAGGCGAGCAGGCGGCAGGCGCACGATAGCCGGGCGTGTCTAGCCGATCCGCTTCACCTTGATCCCGTTGCCGCCGGGGATGGTCAGCCAGAAGCTCCCCAGCGACCCGCGCTTGATGTTCACCTTCTTGCCCGGCCGCGCGTCGAGCCCCGGCCAATCGTCGGTCTGGCTCCAGATCGACCCGTCGTCGAGGGTGATCACCCAGCCGCCATCGAGGTTGCGTCCCGTGCTCCGGATGGTCCCGTCGATCTGATCGATCTCCCCCTCGCCGCCGAACAGCCCGCCGAAATTGGGGATCGAGAAGCCGAACAGCGAGCGTCCCGCCGCCCGGACCTTCTGCTTGTCCACCATGACGATGTCCTTGCTCGCGATTGCCTGGCCAACGGCCGCGGCTTCGCGGTCGAAGCAGGCGAGTCGCTGATCGGCGGCCGCAATTGCCCGGCACGCCATCAGCCGCTGCACCTGCGCGGGGGTGTTCGCGGGCTCGGGGCGCCGGGCATCGGCGGTCGTTGCGGCGAGCACCGCAGCACCAGTCAGCAGAAGCATCGCCTTTTGCATGAAATCCTGTCCCCTCGATAAGCGGCGCACCCTATCGGCGGCGGCGGATTCGACGCAAGCGAGTGCTGTTGCAAAATTGATACAGCGCATTGACAACTTGCCCGTAACGACCCGGCAAGCGTTGCAAGCCTCTCCACCCTTCACCTATCAACCGGGGTAGTTCGGCAAAGTCGCACTTGCCGATCCACGGCAGCCGTGGCCCCGCGCTCGGCTAGTGAAGGGGAAGATTAAATGAAGCTCGATTTCCGCAAGCGTCTTCTTGCAACGACGCTACTCGTGGGCACCGGCCTGCTCGCGACTCCGGCCTTTGCCCAGGAAGGTGGCAACCAGCCCGAGCCGCCCGATACCAGTGCGGTCCCGACGACTCCGGCCACGGTCGGACCGGTCGAGGGACAGGGCGTTCCGAGCACGAACGCACAGGGCGCGCCGGTCACGGCGCCGTCGGAAATCATCGTTACCGGTTCGCGCATTCCGCAGCCGAACCTTCAGACGGCCAGCCCGGTGACCACGGTCACCAGCCAGGAGGTCAAGCTTTCGGGCACGACCCGCACCGAGGATCTCGTCAACTCGCTGCCGCAGGTCTTCGCTGACCAGGGCTCGAACATTTCGAACGGCGCGACCGGCACCGCGGCAATCAACCTTCGCGGTCTCGGCGCCAAGCGCACCATGGTCCTGATCAACGGCCGGCGGCTGGTCGGCGGCGACCCGCGCGTGCCGGTTCCGGACATCAACTTCATCCCGCTCCAGCTGGTCAAGCGCGTCGACGTTCTGACCGGCGGCGCCTCGGCCGTTTACGGCGCGGACGCCGTGGCGGGCGTCGTCAACTTCATCATGGACGACACCTTCACCGGCCTGCGCCTTGACGGACAGGCGAGCGTGTTCAACCACCACAACCACATGGGCGCCGACATCGTCCGCGCAAACACGACGACGCAGACCGACGTCTTCGGCGTGCCCGCCTATCGCTTCCCGACCGGCATGAGCACCAACGGCGGCGCGCAGGACATTGCGGGCGTGTTCGGTGCGGCGTTCGACGACGGCCGCGGCCACGTGCAGGCCTATGCCACCTACCGGCACCAGGACCCGGTGCTCGAAGCGACGCGCGACTTCTCATTCTGCGCGCTCGGCGCTTTCGCCCCGCAATATGTCGCGGCTTACGGCGAATATTATTGCGGCGGTTCGTCGACCTCGGACACGGGCAGCTTCCGGCTGTTCACTCCGGGCGGCGCGCTGATCAAGGCGTTCCACGTCGAAGGCAACGCATTCGTCCCCGGAACGACTTTGTTCAACTATGCGCCGTACAACTACTTCCAGCGCCCCGACGAGCGCTACACGCTCGGCGCGTTCGCGAACTACGAAATCAGTCCGGCGTTCAAGCCGTACCTCGAAGTCATGTTCATGAACGACCACACCGACGCGCTGATCGCGCCGTCGGGCGACTTCGGCAACACGACCACGCTCAACTGCGACAACGCGCTCCTCACGGCGGCGCAGCTGGCGCAGGTTTGCACGGCGCCTGTTTACAACGCGGCCGACGTCAATCCGACGCTGAACGCCAAGGGACAGCCGGTCTATAAGAGCTACTTCGGCAACCTCATCGGCGCGACTCCGATCTTCGATCCGAACGGGCCGACGATCTGCACCGGCGAGGGCGACGAGGAAGTCTGCAATCCGATCGGCATCCTCGGCTTCAACGCGCCGACCCTGTTCCCGAACGGGAGCGGAGGCACGTTCACCCAGGCATCGCTCTCGATCGCCCGGCGCAACGTCGAAGGCGGCGGCCGCGACGACGACCTCGAGCATACCAACTGGCGGATTGTCGCCGGCATGCGCGGCGACGTCGCCCGGGGCCTCAGCTACGACGTTTCGTACCAGTACGATAAGTCGCTGCTGTCCGAGACTTACTACAACGACTTCTCGGTCACCAAGCTCACCAGGGCACTCGACGTCGTTGCGGTTCTCGATGGCGAAGTCGTCGCCCCCGGCACGCCGGGAGCGACGATCCAGTGCCGCTCGGTCCTCAACGGGACGGACACGGCCTGCGTCCCCTACAACGTCTTCCAGGCGGGTGCGGTCACCCCCGAGGCGCTGCAGTACGTCCAGACCCCGGGCTTCCAGCGCGGCCATGTCGCGCTGACGATCGCCCAGGCGAACATGACGTTCACTGGCGCCGACTACGGGCTCCAGACCCCTTGGGCGGACACGGGCATCGGCGCCAACGTCGGTGTCGATTATGTGAAGAACGTGCTGTCGTTCAGCCCGGACATCGAGTTCCAGACCGGCGATCTCGCCGGCCAGGGCAGCACCACGCCGCCGGTTGCCGGCCACACCGATGTTCGCGAGATCTTCGGCGAGTTGCAGGTGCCGATCGTGGAGCACAACTTCATCGATCTGCTGCAGTTCAGCACCGGCTATCGTCTGTCGAACTACCATATCGGCGGCGACAGCTTCAACACGAGCACCTACAAGCTCGACGGTGAGTTCGCTCCGATCGCCGACGTTCGTTTCCGCGGCAGCTACAACCGCGCGGTGCGCGCGCCGAACGTCTCGGAGTTGTTCTCGCCGCAGGCCGTCGGTCTCGTCGGAACGGAAGACCCGTGCGAAGGCTCGTCGCCGACGGCAACGCTCGAAGAGTGCGTCGCGACCGGCGTGACTGCGTCCCAGTACGGCAGCGTTCCGGAGAACCCGGCGCACCAGTACACCGGCTTCCTGGGCGGCAACCCCAACCTGGCGCCGGAAAAGGCCGACACCTACACCTTCGGTGTCATCCTCCAGCCGCGGTTCATTCCGGGCCTGGCGCTCTCGGTCGACCACTTCAACATCAAGGTGAAGGGCCTGATTTCGACGCTCGGCTTCTCCACCGTGATGAACGAGTGCATCACCGAGGGCCTGTTCTGCGACCTGATCAATCGCGACCAGTTCGGGACGCTCTGGCTGACGCCGCAGGGCTTCATCACGCTGTTGAACACCAACGTCGGCGGCCTGCAGACCAAGGGCTTCGACTTCAACGGATCGTACAACCGGCGCCTCGGCGGTATCGGCACGCTGAACCTCAGCTTCGTCGGAACCTACCTGAAGAAGCTGATCACGAACCCGTTCGGCGACATCTTCTATGATTGCGCTGGCTATTACGGGAACACCTGCGGCACGCCGAACCCGAAATGGCGTCACAAGGCTCGCATCGCGCTGACAATGCCGAACGGCATCGGCGCATCGGTCCAGTGGCGGCACTTCTCGGGCGTGCAGCTCGATGCGGTGAGCAGCAACCCGGTCCTCAACGATCCGTCGTTCGCGCCTGGCAACAACCACTTCACCAAGCGCGACTATTTCGACCTGTCGTTCACGGCGAGGATGGCGCAGAAGCTCAATCTGCGTCTCGGCGTGAACAACATCTTCGACAAGGATCCGCCGCTGCAGGGCCTCTCGCTGGGCAACGGCAATACCTATCCGCAGGTGTACGACGCATTGGGTCGCTACATGTTCGCGGGCTTTACCGTCGACTTCTAAGCTCGGCGGCAAGTCAAGACCGGCGGCGGATCCTCGAAAGAGGGTCCGCCGCTTTCTTTTGCGCTCGTCTTTGGCCAAACAGCGCGCGTGACGAGCGAGGCAGAACTCGATCAGCGGGCGCGCGCGGGCGATGCGCAGGCACAGTTCGCGCTCGGGCGCATGCTGCTCGACGGTCCGAGGGCGGCGGTCGACGGCGGTCGAGGAATCGGCCTGATCGAGCAGGCCGCCGCGAGCGGCAATGGCGATGCGACGGCGATGATCGCTTTGTTCGACGCGATGGGCATCAGCGGCCCGCCCGACTGGGAGCGCGCGCTCGACAGGCTCGCGCTCGCTGCCGAGCGTGGATCGAGCTCGGCGCGCCTCCAGCTCGGGTTGCTGGCGCGCGTTGCTCCGCGCCAGGAGCGGCCCGCATCGCATGGCGGCAGCAGCTGGGGCGCGCTGCGCGGCCGAGTCGATTTGCCGCGCGCATTCCAGAGCGGCGCCTTCAAGGCGCTCAGCGAGCAGCCGCGAGTGCGGGTGATCGAGCAGTTCGCCTCGCCGGCCGAATGCCGTTGGCTGATCGAGCGCACGCGCGAGCGGCTTCGTCCGGCAAATGTGATCAACCCGGCGACGGGCGCCCTCGGCTACACCGCCGGCCGCAGCAACAGCGGCGCGGAATTCCAGGTCCCCGACATGGACCTGGTGATCGAAATGATCCGCGCCAGGATTTCAGCCGCGACGCGCCTGCCGCTTCCCCTGTTCGAGCCGACGCAAGTGCTCCATTATGCTCCGGGCCAGGAGTTTCGTCCGCACTTCGACTTCCTCGATCCGGCGAACCCCGCTTATGGCGAGGAGCTGCGCAGGGGCCAGCGGGTCGCGACCTTCCTCATTTACCTCAACGACCGCTTCGTCGGCGGCGAAACCGATTTCCCCGAAGCCGGATTGAGGTTCAGGGGCCGCACCGGGGACGCCATTTTCTGGGCCAATGTCGGTCCCGACGGACGGCCGGACCCGCTGACCCGCCACGCCGGCCTGCCGCCCGCCTCGGGCGAAAAATGGATCCTGTCGCAGTGGATTCGTGGGCGTCCGGGTCAGGCGCGATAGCCAATCGATTGCTTTTGCGCGCATTGACGAACACTATTCGATGATGGCGACACGGGCTCGGGAACAGCAGGCGGACCGTGCGGCCGCGGCCGGAGACTTCGCGACGGCGCGTACCCTGCTCGAGGAAGCGGTACGCGCCGATGCTTCCGAGCCGCAGCTGTGGATGAAGCTTTCGGCGCTGCGCCGGGCCGGCGGCGATCTTCCCGGTGCGCTCGCTGCGATCGAGCGCAGCCTCGCGATCAGCTCGCGCGAATTCACGGCGCTGCTCCAGCGGGCGTTGCTTCTCGAGCAGCTCGGCGATGCTCGTTCATCCGAGGCGTTCGGCCATGCGCTCGCCCAGCTTCCCTCCGGCGCCGAGCTTCCGCCGGCGCTTCAACCGGCGGTCGCCCATGCGCGCGAGCGCTGGGCGCGCCACTCGGCGGCGGTCGAGCAGCGCCTTCGCGCCGTCATTCCCGATGACTTGCCGACCGAGATCCGCAGCCGGGCCGAACGCCTCGCTTCCAACCGCGCGCGTACCACGCGCCAGTTCCACCAGGAGCCGACCGAGTTCCACTATCCCGGCGTCCCCGAAATCGAGTTCCACGACCGGTCGAGCTTTCCGCAGCTCGAGCTTCTCGAGGCAGCGACGGACGCGATCCGCGAGGAATTCGATACGCTGCTTCGCGCCGAGGCGGCGGAAATGGTGCCCTACATTCAATACCCTGAGCATGTACCGCTCGCGCAATGGAAGGAGCTCAACAACAGTCGCGAATGGACCGCGGTGCACCTGCTTCAGAACGGCGAGCGGATTGAAGCGAACGCCCGCCACTGCCCGCGCACCCTCGATGTGCTCGCAAGAATGGACCAGCCGCACATCCGCGGCGGGTCGCCGAATGCGATGTTCTCACTGCTCGCGCCGCGCACCCGCATCCCGCCGCACACCGGTGTCGCCAACACCAGGCTGGTCTGCCACCTGCCGCTGATCGTCCCGCCCGATTGCGGGTTCAGGGTCGGCGCGACGACTCGCGATTGGCACGTCGGCGAGGCGTTCGTGTTCGACGACACGATCGAGCACGAGGCGTGGAACGACAGCGACGAGCTGCGGGTCGTGCTGATCATCGACCTGTGGCAGCCCTCGCTCAGTGCCGACGAGAGGAAGGCCGTCGCGGCAGTCATCGAGGCGTCGGGCGTGAGCTTCGCGGGCGGGTGATGGCGACAGTCGCCGGCCCGACTGCCGAGGATGCGGCGATGTTCGAGGAAGTGAGGGCCGCCTGGAACCGCGGTGAGGCGGTGGCCGTGCTTCCGAAGCTCGAGCGGCTACTTCCGCGATCCGGCGATTACCGGCTGTGGCACATCCACGGCCTGATCCTGAGGCAGCTCGATCGCCATTCCGACGCGTTGAGATCCTTGAAGCGATCGACCGAACTCGCGCCTGAAGCGTCCAAGCCCGCGCACGCGCTCGCTCAGACGCTGAACGAAGCGGGCCTTCCGAGCGTCGACGCCCATCTACGCGCCTTGCGCCTGGCGCCCGGCACGCCCGAGATGCTCCTCGGATTGACCGCGGCGCTGATTGCCGAACGCCGGATCGACGAGGCTGTCGGCGGTCTGGAGCGGGGCGTGTCGGTCCAGCCGCAATGGACGCAGGGCCATGTCACGCTGTCGAGGCTTCGCTGGATGCAGGGCGAGCGGCAGGGCTTTACCCGCAGCTATGACGAGGCGCTCGCGCGCATGCCCGCAAACCTCGATTTGCGCCGCGACCAAATCATCGCGCTGGTTCACGCGGAGCATTGGGACGACGCATTGCGTGCGATTTCCGCCGGACGCGCCGCGGTCGGCCCGCACACGATCTTCGATGCCAATGAGGCGGCGGTCTATGCCGAGCTTGGCGAGTTGGACCGTGCCGACGCCTTGTTCGCTCAGCTTGCGAATGTACCGGATGCACCGATCCAGGTCCGGCGGGTGCGCCATTATCTGCGTTCCGGGCGGCCGGTTGAAGCAAGCGGCGCCATCGATCCCTGGCTTGAAGGTCCGCAGGCATTCCTGTTCTGGCCCTATGCCTCGATTGCCTGGCGGATGACGGACGATCCGCGCTGGGAATGGCTCGAAGGCGACCCTCGCCTGGTCGGCGTTTACGACATTGTGGATCGTCTCCCGCCGCTGACGGAGCTCGCCGATACGCTGCGGCAGCTCCACACCGTCCGCGGAGAGCCGCTCGAGCAATCGGTCCGCGGCGGCACCCAGACCGACGGCAATCTTTTCCAGCATGTCGATCCGATCCTCGTGGGGCTGCGCGATGCGATCGTGGAGGCAGTCGCCGATCATGTCGCCCAGCTTCCGCCGGTGGACCCCCGTCACCCGCTCCTCGGTCCGCCGCGCGATCGGCCGATCCGCTTTGCCGGCTCGTGGTCGGTGCGGCTGAGTGGCGGCGGCTACCACGCCAATCACGTCCACCCCGATGGGTGGATCAGCTCGGCGCTCTACATCGTGCTTCCGCCGGACCTCGGCGACGCGGAGGCGGGATTCCTCGCGCTCGGCCAACCGCAGGCGCAGCTCGGGCTCGATCTTGCGCCCACGCGAATCGTCGAGCCCAAAGCCGGCCGCCTCGCGCTGTTCCCGTCCTGGATGTGGCACGGCACCCGGCCCTTCGGCGACGGTGAGCGCATGACGGTCGCGTTCGACGTGGCGGTGCCAAGGGCGCACTAGCCCGCGGCGTTCCGAACCGGCTGCGCGAATTGCGTACCCCTCACGCTTTACGCTAGCGCTGCCCGCGTGGCCCAACCGATCACCGCCGGAACCGCCGATGCCGCGCTCTTTCGGGAGGCGACGGCGGCGTGGGACCGCGGCGAGGCGGAAAGCGTGCTGCCAAAGCTAGAACGCGCCCTCCCGCGCTCGGGCGATTACCGCCTGTGGCACATCCACGGACTGATTCTCCGCCAGCTCGAACGCCACGGCGAAGCGCTGGAATCGCTTGCTCGCGCCGTCGAGCTCGCTCCGGCGGCCCCCAATCCGGCGCATGCTCTCGCGCGTGCCCTGTACGAAGCGGGACTTCCGAGCGTCGAGGCCTACGCGCGCGCCGTCCGCCTTGCTCCCGGAACGCCCGAGATCACGCTCGGGCTCGCCGCGGCGCTGGTCGCCGAGCGCCGGGTCGACGATGCCATCGCCGGGCTCGAGCGAAGCCTCTCGTTCACGCCCCAGTGGACGGACGGCCACGTCCAGCTGGCGAAGCTGCGCTGGATGCAGGGCGAGCGCACCGGCTTCACCCGCAGCTTCGAGGACGCGATCGCGCGCCTGCCGCGCAGCCTCGACCTCCGCCGCGAGCAGATCATTGCGCTGGTCCATGCCGAGCAGTGGGACGATGCGCTTCGTGCAATCGCCGCCGGCCGCTCGGCGCTCGGGCCGCACTTCATCTTCGACGCGAACGAAGCCGCGATTCATTCGGAAACCGGCGAGGTGGCGCAGGCCGACGCCCTGTTCCAGCGGCTCGGCGATGTGCCCGATGCATCGGTGCAGCTGCGCCGGGTCCGCCACGAATTGCGCAACGCCAGGCCCGAGATTGCGGGCCTTGCCATCGACCCGTGGCTGCAAGGCCCGCAGGCATTCCTGTTTTGGCCCTATGCGTCGATCGCGTGGCGCATGACGGGCGACCCGCGGTCGGAATGGCTCGAGGGCGATCCGCGGCTCGTCGGCGTCTACGACATCGCCGACCGGCTCCCGCCGCTCGACGAGGTCGCCGACACCCTTCGCCAGCTGCACACGGTTCGGGCGGAGCCGCTCGAACAGTCGCTGCGCGGCGGCACGCAGACGGACGGCAACCTTTTCCAGCGCGTGGATCCACTGATCGTCCAGCTTCGCGAAGCCATTCGCGCGGCGGTCGCGGAGCATGTCGCCCAGCTACCGCCGCGCGATGAGCGCCATCCCCTGCTCGGCCCTCAGCGGGCCGCCCCGATCCGCTTCAACGGCGCATGGTCGGTGCGGTTGAGCGGCGGCGGCTATCATGCCAACCACGTCCACCCGCTCGGCTGGATTAGCTCCGCGCTCTACGTCGTACTTCCTCCCGACCTCGGGCAAGGCGAGGCGGGGTTCCTCACGCTCGGCGAGCCACAGGCGCAGCTCGGGCTCGACATGCCGCCCGTCCGGCTCGTCGAGCCGAAGCCTGGCCGCCTCGCCCTTTTCCCGTCGTGGATGTGGCACGGGACGCGGCCGTTCGGGGAAGGCGAGCGCATGACGGTCGCCTTCGACGTCGCGGTCCCGGCCTGACCGCAGCGCCGCTAAATTGCGCAACCGCAGCTGTTTACGGTAGCGCGCTCGCGTGACCGAACCGATCCTCGACGTAACCGCCGGTGCCGCGCGCTCGGCTGACGATGCCCGCCGCCGCCTGCGCGCCAACCCGCGCGATGCCGACGCCCATCGCGCGCTTGGAAGGGCACTGCGGCAGCTCGGCGATAGCGCCGGCGCGGACCAAGCTGACCTCGCCGCAATAAGCCTCGCGGATCACGATCCCGACATTGCGCGCGCCCATCAGGCCATGCTCGCCAACGACATGCCCGCTGCCGAAGGCATCCTTCGCGGATTGCTCGGCAGCCGCCCCGACGACGTCGTCGCGATGCGCCTGCTGGCGGAAATCGCCATTCACTTCGGCCAGCCCCGTAAAGCGGAGGCGCTCCTTAGGCGCGCGATCGAGCTCGCTCCCGGCTGGTTCTACTCGCGCTACACGCTCGCGGTTGCGCTCGATCTGCTGAGTCGCGCCGGCGAAGCACTCGCGGAGCTCGACAAAATCGCCGGTCCCGAGGCTGGCTTCGATCCGATCGTCGCGCTCAAGGCCGTGTGCCTGAGCCGCGTCGGAGAGAATGAGGAGGCGCTGCGCCTCTATCGCTCGCTCGCTGCGCGCCAGCCGGCCAACGCCGACATCCGGATCAGCATTGCGAACCTCCAGAAGATCGTCGGCGAGGAAGACGCTGCCGACACCTACCGCAAGGTATTGCAAATCTCCCCCACCAACGGGGAGGCGTGGTGGAGCCTCGCCAACCTCAAGACCTATCGGTTCGCCGACGCCGACGTGGCGGAAATGCAAGCGGCGCTGGCCTCGACTGGCCTCTCCGACAACGACCGGCTGCGGCTGCACTTTGCGCTGGGCAAGGCGCTCGAGGACCGCGGGGAAGTCGACTCGAGCTTCGATCACTACCGCCAGGGCAATGCGATCCGCTCGGTCCAGACCCGCTATCGCCCAGCGGAAACGACGGCACTCGTCGATGCGACCGAGTCCCTGTTCACCGCCGAATTCCTCGACGCGCGCAAGGGCTGGGGGTGCGAAGCGCCCGATCCGATCTTCATCGTCGGCATGCCGCGCGCCGGATCGACCCTCGTCGAGCAAATCCTCGCCAGCCACCCGCTTGTCGAGGGGACCGGAGAGCTTCCGGACGTCATCGTCATCGCGCGGGAGCTGGAGGAGGGCAGCCCGGGCGGAGTTCCCGAAGGGTGGCACAGCTACCCGAATGTCCTCGCCCAGCTCTCCGCCGAAGACATTGCGGCGCTGGGCCAAACCTATCTCGACCGCACCCGCATCCAGCGCAAGACGGAGCGGCCGTTCTTCACCGACAAGATGCCCAACAACTGGCTCCACGTCGGACTCATCCGATTGATGCTGCCGAACGCGAAAATCGTCGATGCGCGCCGGCACCCGCTCGCCTGCGGATTGTCGAACTTCAAACAGCACTATGCGCGCGGACAGGAATTCTCGTACGATCTCGGGCATTTCGGCCGATATTACCGGGATTATGTGCGGCTACTGGCGCACTTCGACCGGGCGTCGCCGGGCAGCGTCCATCGCGTTATTCACGAGAAGCTGCTGACCGACCCGGAAGCGCAGATACGCGCGCTCCTCGACTTCCTCGGGCTCCCGTTCGACGGGGCCTGCCTAAACTTCCACCAGACCAAGCGCGCGGTGCGCACCGCGAGCGCCGAGCAGGTCCGGCGCCCGATCGACGCTGAGGGCATCGATTCCTGGAAGCGCTTCGAGCACTGGCTCGACCCGCTCAAGACGGCGCTGGGGCCGGCGCTGGACGGCTGGACGGGCGATGCGAATGACTCCGTTTGACGAACCGCGCGGCTTGCGAAATAATCTCCGGCCGAAACGTCAAAGAGGGGTTCGGAACAATGCTCAAGCTCCTTGCGATTACCGGTCTGATGCTGGGTGCCGCTCCAGTGGCAGCTCAGGCGCAGCAGCAGCCGCCCGCCCCGGCGATCAGCTTCGACGATCAGCCGTCTCCGGCCGCGAAAGATGATTCCAAGCGGATCATCTGCCAGACCGAGCAGAAAATTGGGTCGCGGCTTGCGTCGAAAAGGGTGTGCATGACGGCGGCCCAGTGGAAAGAGCGGGAGCTTCAGACTCGCCGCGACCTCGACCAGCTGCACACGAACACCCAGCCGACCGGCGGACCCGGCTAAGACCGCAGCGGTTTATTCGGCCGCCTCGCGCACTTCCGCTCCCGCGGGCGTCAGCACGAGCTGACCGTCGCCTTCATCGACGCGCACGATGGACCCGTCCGGGATTTCGCCTGACAGGATTTTGTCGGCGAGCGGGTCTTGCAGATATTTCTGCACCGCACGCTTGAGCGGCCGAGCGCCATAGACCGGATCGTAGCCGACCCGGCCGAGCCACGCGCGCGCCGCGTCGGACAGATCGAGCCGGATTTTGCGGTCCTCGAGCAACTTGCCGAGCCGCGCGACCTGGATGTCGACGATTGGGCCCATGTGCCCGGCGCTCAGGCGATGGAACAGGATGATCTCATCGAGGCGGTTGAGGAACTCCGGCCGGAAGTGCGCGCGAACGACGTCCATCACCTGCGGCTCGACCTTCTCGACCGGCTCGTCTTCGCCCAGCTGCGCGAGATATTGTGAACCGAGGTTCGAGGTCAGGATGATGATCGTGTTGGTGAAGTCGACCGTGCGGCCCTGGCCGTCGGTCAGCCGCCCGTCGTCGAGCACCTGGAGGAGGACGTTGAACACGTCGCCGTGCGCCTTCTCGACCTCGTCGAACAGCACGACCTGGTAGGGGCGGCGCCGCACCGCCTCGGTCAGCACGCCGCCTTCCTCATAGCCGACATAGCCGGGAGGCGCGCCGATCAGCCGCGCGACCGCGTGCTTCTCCATGAACTCGCTCATGTCGATGCGGACCATCGCGCTGGCGTCGTCGAACAGGAATTCGGCCAGCGCCTTGGTCAGCTCGGTCTTGCCGACGCCGGTCGGGCCGAGGAACAGGAAGGAGCCGAGCGGGCGGTTAGGGTCCTGGAGTCCCGCACGGGCACGGCGGACGGCGGCGGAGACCGCCTTGACCGCATCCTCCTGGCCGATGACTCGAGCGCCGATCATCGCCTCCATCTGAAGCAGCTTCTCGCGCTCGCCCTCCATCATCCGCTCCACCGGAATCCCGGTCCAGCGGCTGACGACTGCGGCGATATCCTGGTCGGTCACTTCCTCGCGAAGCATGGCGCCCTGCGAAGCGGCCTGCGCTTCGGTGAGCTGCTTCTCGAGTTGCGGGATGCGCCCGTATTGGAGCTCGCCCGCCTTCGCGAGGTCGCCATTGCGCTGCGCCTGCTCGAGCTCGAGCCGCGCGGCGTCCAGTTGTTCCTTGATCTTGGCTTCGCCCGCGATCTTCTCTTTCTCCGCCTGCCAGCGCTGGGTCAACTCCGCGGACTGCTGCTCGAGGTTCGCGAGCTCTTCCTCCAGCTTCGAAAGCCGGTCCTTGGATGCGCGGTCCTGCTCCTTCTTCAGCGCCTCGCGCTCGATCTTGAGCTGGATGATACGGCGGTCGAGGTTCTCGATCTCCTCCGGCTTGGATTCTACCTCCATGCGGATTCGGCTCGCGGCCTCGTCCATCAGGTCGATCGCCTTGTCGGGGAGGAAGCGGTCGGTGATGTAGCGATTGCTGAGCGTCGCCGCGGCCACGATTGCCGCGTCGGTGATCCGCACACCGTGGTGAAGCTCGTACTTCTCCTTCAATCCGCGCAGGATCGAGATCGTGTCGGGCACCGTCGGCTCGCCGACGAACACCGGCTGGAACCGCCGCTCGAGCGCGGCGTCCTTCTCGATATATTTGCGATATTCGTCGAGCGTCGTCGCGCCGATGCAGTGAAGCTCGCCGCGCGCGAGCGCCGGCTTGAGCAGGTTGCCGGCGTCCATCGCGCCCTCGGCTTTGCCGGCGCCAACGAGCGTGTGCATCTCGTCGATGAACAGGATGATGTCGCCCGCGGCCTGCTTGACCTCGTCGAGAACGCCCTTCAGCCGCTCCTCGAACTCGCCGCGATATTTCGCGCCGGCGATCAGCGCGCCCATGTCGAGCGCGAGCAGGCGCTTGTCCTTGATCCCGTCGGGGACGTCGCCGTTGGTGATGCGCAGCGCCAGGCCCTCGGCGATCGCAGTCTTGCCGACGCCAGGCTCGCCGATCAGCACCGGGTTGTTCTTGGTCCGACGCGCGAGCACCTGGATGGTCCGGCGGATCTCCTCGTCGCGGCCGATCACCGGGTCGAGCTTGCCCTCGCGTGCCGCCTGCGTGAGGTCGCGGGCATATTTCTTGAGCGCGTCGTAGCGGTCTTCGGCGCCCTGCGTGTCCGCGGTGCGGCCGCCGCGCAGCTGCTCGATCGCGGCGTTGAGGCTCTGCGGGGTGATGCCGGCCTTGGCGAGTACGCCGCCGACGTCCGTGTTCTTGGCGAGCGCCATCGCGAGCAGGATCCGCTCGACCGTGACGTAGCTGTCGCCGGATTTCTTCGCGACCTGCTCGGCCTGGTCGAGGATGCGGATGGTGTCACC
>DASSOE010000065.1:0-19637 GCA_035700945.1 Sphingomicrobium sp.
ACGTGGTCGTCCTTCCGAGGCTGACGGTCGCCGGCGTTCCGTTTCTCAAGGTCCGCGCTGCCGTCGACGATCAGCCGAATGCGAACGACCTCAACATCGGAACCTCGATCCTCAAGGAATTTGTGATCACAACCGACTTCAGGAATCGAACCGTGTGGCTGCAGCCGCTGCGGAGGAAGTGAATTGGCGGATTTCGACCTTTTCGTGATCGGTGCCGGCTCCGGCGGCGTGCGCGCGTCGCGCGTCGCGGCGGCGTACGGGGCACGGGTCGCGGTGGCCGAGGAGTATAAGGTCGGCGGGACCTGCGTGATCCGCGGATGCGTGCCCAAGAAGCTCCTGGTCTACGGGTCTCATTTCGCCGAAGACCTCGACGACGCGGCGATGTTCGGGTGGGACGTGCCGGCCAAGACCTTCGACTGGGCCGTGCTTCGCGACAATGTGCTTGCGGAGGTCTCGCGGCTCGAGGGTGCGTACACGGAGACGTTGAACACCCACAAGGTCACCATCTTCCATGAACGCGCGACGCTTACCGGCTCGCATTCGATCCGGCTCGCGAGCGGCAAGGAAGTCACCGCCGACAAGATCCTGATCGCGACCGGCGCGCGCCCGGTCATGCCGGCAATCGAAGGGATCGAGCATGCGATCAGCTCGAACGAAGTGTTCCACCTCGAAGCCATCCCCAAGCGGATCGTGATCGCCGGGGGCGGCTATATCGCCAACGAGTTCGCCGGTATCTTCCACCGGTTCGGCAGCCATGTGACGCTGGTCAACCGCACCGACGTGATGCTCCGCCACTACGACCAGCAGATCGTCGACCGGCTGATCCAGATCTCGCTTCGCAAGGGAATCGATTTCAAGTTCCACGCCACGATCGACGCGGTGCGCCGCGGCGATGACGGCAGGCTGCACATCGCCATGACCGGCTGCGACGACCTCGAAGCGGATCAGCTGCTGTTCGCGACAGGCCGGCACCCGAATACCGCAGACCTGGGCCTGGAGGCTGTCGGCGTCGAAACGGGCGACAACGGCAAGGTCAGGGTCGACGAGGACAATCGCACGTCGGTGCAGTCGATCTTCGCCGTCGGCGACGTCACCGACCGCGTGCAGCTGACCCCGGTCGCGATCCGCGAAGGGCAGGCGTTCGCCGACACCTTCTTCGGCAACAAGCCGTGCCGCGTCGATTATGGGTCCATTCCGTCGGCGGTGTTCAGCCATCCGCCGCTCGCGGGCGTGGGCATGACCGAAGGCCAGGCGCGCAATACCATCGGCCCGGTGAAAATCTTCACCTCGGACTTCCGGCCGATGAAGAACGTGCTCGCCGGCCGCAACGAGCGCTCGCTCTACAAAATCGTCGTCGATGCGGAGAGCGAGGTCGTCGTCGGAATCCACATGATCGGGCCCGACGCGCCGGAAATCCTCCAGGCCGCCGCGATCGCGGTCAAGGCGAAGTTGAAGAAGAGCGATCTCGACGACACCCTCGCGCTTCACCCGACCATGGCGGAAGAACTGGTGCTGATGCGGTGAGCGTGCAGGACGCAATCATCATCGGCGCCGGCCATAACGGGCTGACCTGCGCCTATTATCTCGCGCGGAAGGGGCTGAAAGTCGCGGTCCTCGAGGCGGCCGGGAACGTCGGCGGCGCGGCGGTGACCGACGAATTCCTGCCGGGTTTCCGCAACTCTGCGGCGAGCTACACCGTGAGCCTGCTCCAGCCAAAGGTCATCCGCGACATGCAGCTCGAGCGGCACGGGCTGAAGGTCGTGCTGCGTAAGACCGACAACTTCCTTCCCGGCGACGGCGACTATCTGCTCGCGGGCCGCAACGGCCTCACCCGCAAGGAGATCGCACGCCACCACAAGGGTGACGCGGAAACGTACGACCGCTACCTCGCCGAGCTCGAAATTGTGGTGCGGCTGCTCAAGAAATGGCTGCTGCGCGCGCCGCCGAACGTCGGGCGCAGGGTCAGCGCGATCCCCAAGCTGCTCAGCCTCGGCCGCGACATGGCCGGGCTGACGCTTGCCGAGACGCGAACCGTCCACGACTTCGCGGTACGCAGCGCGGCCGACATCCTCGACCGCTATTTCGAGGGCGAGCTCACCAAGGCCTTGTTCGGGTTCGACGGCGTCGTCGGCAATTTCGCGTCGCCGCAGTCGCCCGGAACCGCCTACGTGCTGCTCCACCACCTGTTCGGCGAGGCGGCGGGCGTCCCCGGCGCATGGGGTCATGCGATCGGCGGGATGGGGTCGATCACCCAGGCGATGGCCCGCGCCTGCCGCGAGGCCGGTGTCGACATCGTGCTGAACACGCCGGTGGAGGAGCTGATCGTCGATGGAGGCCGCGCCGTCGGCGTGGTTGCGGCTGACAAAGCTTGGCGTGCCGAAACCGTTGTCGCGGGCGTGAACCCGAAGCTGCTGTTCGACCGTCTGGTGCCGCAGGGCGCTGTCGACGCAGACGTAGCCGCGCGGATGCACGGCTGGAAATGCGAAAGCGCGACCTTTCGCATGAACGTCGCGCTGTCGGAGCTGCCGAAGTTCACGGTGCTGCCGAAGAAGGGCAATCACCTCACCGCCGGCATCATCATGGCGCCGAGCCTCGACTACATGCACCGCGCCTGGCTGGACGCGGCGGTGAACGGCTGGGCGAAGCAGCCGATCATCGAGATGCTGATCCCCTCGACGCTCGACCCGAGCCTCGCGCCCAAGGGAAAGCATGTGGCGAGCCTGTTCTGCCAGCATTTCCGCTACGATCTCGGGCCGGGCCGAAGCTGGGACGACGAACGCGACGCCGCCGCGGACCAGATCATCGCCACCGTCGATGCGCACGCGCCCGGCTTCGCCAGGTCTGTGCTCGGGAGGCAAATCCATTCGCCGCTGGACCTGGAGCGCCGCTTCGGCCTGATCGGCGGCGACATCTTCCACGGCAAGATGGGCCTCGACCAGCTGTTCAGCGCTCGGCCGATGATCGGCGCCGCGGACTATCGCATGCCGCTCAAGGGCTTGTACCTGTGCGGCTCGGGCGCGCACCCGGGCGGCGGAGTCACCGGTGCTCCGGGCCACAACGCCGCGCACGCGGTGCTGGCGGACCGCCGCTTCTGGGGCCGGCGGCATTGAAGCCGCTCGAAGGGATCAAGGTCCTCGATCTCAGCCGCGTGCTCGCTGGCCCGTGGTGCACGCAATTGCTCGCGGACCTCGGTGCCGAGGTGACCAAGATCGAGCGGCCCGGCGCGGGCGACGACACGCGGCACTGGGGACCGCCGTGGCACGGCGAAGGCGAGGACCGCGTCGCGGCCTATTTCCTCAGCTGCAATCGCGGGAAGAAGTCGGCCGCCATCGATTTCAGCCGCCCCGAGGGTGCAGCGCTGGTGCGCAAGCTGGCCGAAGCTGCCGATGTGGTGGTCGAGAACTTCAAGGTAGGCGGCCTCGAGAAGTTCGGAATCGACGCGAAGTCGCTTCAGGCAGTCAACCCGCGCCTGGTGTACGCCTCCATCACCGGCTTTGGGCAGGACGGCCCTTACGCCGACCGCGCCGGCTACGATTACATCATCCAGGGCATGGGCGGGCTGATGAGCATCACGGGCCTGCCCGACGGCGTGCCCGGGGGCGGGCCGATGCGCGTCGGCGTTGCGGTGGTTGACCTGTTCACTGGCCTCTACACCTGCGTCGCGATCCTCAGCGCGCTCTACCGCCGCGAGAAGACCGACGAGGGCGCCCACATCGACATGGCACTGTTCGACACGCAGCTGGCGATGCTCGCGAACCAGGCATCCAACGCTCTGGTCTCCGGCAAGGACCCGCCGCGGCAGGGCAATACGCATCCGAACATCGTTCCCTACCAGCCGTTCGACGCCGCGGATCAGCCGATCATCATCGCCGTGGGCAACGAGCGCCAGTTCGCGCGCCTCGCGCAAATCTGCGGCCATCCCGAATGGGGGACCGACGAGCGTTTCTCGTCCAATGCGGCCCGCGTTGCGAACCGGGAGGAGATCGTGCGGCTGGTCGGCGCGGCCATCGTTCAAAAGCCGGCGGCCGAATGGCTTGGGCAGCTCGACGCGGCCGGCATCCCCGCCGGGCCGATCAACCGCATTACTCAGGCGCTCGGCGATATCCAGGCGCAGCACCGAGAGATGGTCCGAACGATCGCGGGCAGTCCGCTGGTCGGGTCGCCGGTGCGCTTAGACGGTGAGCGCGCCGGCTCCGATTTGCCGCCGCCCGGGCTGGGCCAACACACCGGCGAAATCCTTGCCGGGCTTGGCATCGGCGCCGCCGAGATGGAGAGACTCTGCGAGGCGGCGGTAATCGCGCGCTAAACTGTTCATGCTCAGCAAAGCTTGAAGATGCGGGAGGTTCAGCGCAAACACGCGCTGGAGGAGGGTCCGGTGGCCCGCGTATTTCTGAGCTACGCGCGAGAGGATGCCGATTCCGCCAGGCAATTGGCGGACGCGGTCGGTCGCGCCGGCCATGAGGTATGGTGGGACCGTCACCTCCACGGCGGCTCGCAGTTCGCGACCGAGATCGACAAGGCCCTGAAGAACGCCGAGGCCGTGATCGTCCTGTGGACCGATGCGTCTGTCAATTCGGCGTGGGTGCAGGACGAGGCGGCCGAGGGACGCGATGCCGGCAGGCTGGTCCCGATCAGCTTCAACGGTTGCCGGCCGCCGCTCGGCTTTCGCCAGTTCCACACCATCGAGCTCGGCAAATGGGACGGCACTGGCGAACCCGACCATCTCGACGAGCTGCTGGAGGCGATCGCAAAGTCGGCCGGAAGCGGCGCCGCGACGAAACCGGCGGCAAAGGCGGCCGAAGCAGAGACGCAGCCGAAAATGTCCATCTGTGTCCTGCCGTTCGTGAACATGAGCGGCGAGCCCGAGCAGGAATATTTCAGCGACGGTATCAGCGAGGACATCATCACCGATCTGTCGAACGTATCCGCGCTTTCCGTTGTCGCGCGGAATACGTCCTTCACGTTCAAGGGCCAGACGCTCGACGTGAAGGAGATTGCCGAGAAGCTCGGCGTCACCCACGTGCTCGAAGGCAGCGTGCGCAAGGCGGGAGACCGGGTGCGGATCACCGGACAGCTGATCGACGGGGCAAAGGGGGACCATGTCTGGGCGGCCCGCTACGACCGCGACCTGACCGATATTTTCGCGATCCAGGACGAAATCTCGAAAGCGATCGTCGAAGCACTCAAGGTCAAGCTGCTACCGGCCGAGAAGAAGGCGATCGAGCATCGAGGAACCTCGAACGTCGAAGCTTACGACTTGTATCTGATGGCTCGCCAGCAGTGGATCAGCGGCACCTTCGGCACCGTACGGCGGGAGCAGTCGATCGCGCGGCTTTGCAGGCAGGCGACGCTGCTCGACCCGGAATATGCGCAAGCCTGGGCGCTGATGGGTCTCGCCCAGCTCGAGCTCAGATTCGTTCACGGCCACGATGAGGATGCGCTTTCCGCCGGGGAAAGGGCACTGGAGATCAACCCCGGGCTCGCCGAAGCCCATTGCATCAAGGCGCGCTACCTGGAGGAAGAAGGGCGCACCGAGGATGCCGAGAAGCAGATCCGCACCGCGCTCAAGCTCGATCCCGATTCCTGGGAAGTGAACCGCGAGGTCGCGCGCATGCTCTTTCGCCACGGCCACATCCGCGAGGCGATTCCCTATTTCGAAAAAGCCGCCTCGATGAACGATACCGATTGGCACAATCCGCTCATGCTGATGACCTGCTATGAGGGCATCGGCGATCAGGCGCAGCTCCGCCAGGCGGCGATCAAGGTCCGTGACAGGGTGCAAGCCGCCGTAGCGGCCGACCCGACCAACGGGACCGCCCTGGCATCGGGCGCACACGCGCTCGGTGAGCTGGGCGACAAGGACCGGGCGCGGGAGTGGATGCGCCGTGCGCTCGTGCTCGATCCCGACAATCTCGTGATGCGGTACAATAGCGCCTGCGCGATCCTGCGCCGTTTCGGCGACCCGGAAGAAGCGTTGAAAACGCTGCGGCCATTCTTCGAGTCAGTGACGAGCACGACCTGGGTCTGGCATGCCGAGGCCGACCCAGACATGGGGCCGATCCGCGACGATCCGCAATTCCAGGAAATGCTTTCGGCCGCGAAGCAGCGGCTGGGCATGGCGCAATAGGCCCGTCGTGGGGCACATCTTCCTCAGCTATGCGCGCGAAGACGCCGATGCGGCGCGCGAGCTGGCGGACTCGCTCGGCCGCGCCGGGCACGAAGTGTGGTGGGACCAGCACATTCAGGGCGGGTCCCGGTTCAGCCGCGCGATCGACCAGGCGCTGAAGAGTGCTGAAGCCGTGGTCGTGCTGTGGTCGGAAACCTCGGTCGAATCGGCGTGGGTCCAGGACGAAGCGGCGGAGGGACGGGACAGCGGTCGCCTCGTGCCGGTGCTCCTCGACACCTGCAAGCCGCCGCTGGGCTTCCGGCAATTCCAGTCGGTCGACATGTCCCGCTGGCGGAGCGGCGAGGGCGCGGAGCTCACCACGCTGCTGGAGGCGATCGCGAGCACCGCGGCGCCGGCGCAGGCGGAGCAGAAAGGCGCGGCGAGCGCGAAAGCGGCGCCCGCAAGCCAGTTTTCGATCTGTGTGCTGCCGTTCGTCAATATGAGCGGCGATCCCGAGCAGGAATATTTCAGCGACGGCATCACCGAGGACATCATCACCGATCTGTCGAAGGTCTCCGCCCTGCTGGTGATTGCGCGCAACACCGCCTTCACCTTCAAGGGCAAGGTGATGGACGTGAAGGAGGTCGCACGCGCGCTCGGCGTCAGCCACGTCATGGAAGGAAGCGTGCGCAAGGCCGGCGACCGGGTGCGGATCACCGCCCAGCTGATCGACGCCGAGAGCGGCGGGCACGTCTGGGCCGACCGCTACGACCGCGACCTCACCGACATTTTCGCCATCCAGGACGAGATTTCGAAGGCGATCGTCGCGGCCTTGCGGGTGAAGCTGCTGCCGGACGAGAAGAAGGCGATTGAGAGCCGAGGCACGGAAAGCGTCGAGGCCTACAACCTGTACCTGATGGCCCGTCAGCAGTGGATAAGCGGGAATTTCGGCGATCCGCGGCGGGATGAGGCGATTGTGCGCATCTGCCGCCAGGCGACCGCGCTTGATCCAGATTACGCCGAGGCCTGGGCGCTGATGGCGCTTGCTCAAGCCGAACTCAGGTTCGTGCATGGGCGGGACGAGAACGCACGTCCCGCCGCTGAGCGGGCGCTCGAACTCAATCCTTCCCTGCCGGAAGCGCATTGCATCAAGGCGCGCTACCTCGAGGAGGAAGGCCGCGCCGACGAGGCCGAAAAGCAGATCAGGACCGCGCTGAAGCTCAATCCGGACTCATGGGAGGTGAACCGGGAAGCGGCACGGATGCTGTTCCGCCACGATCATGTCCGCGATGCGATCCCGTTCTTCGAAAAGGCGGTCGCGCTGATGGATAGCGACTACCACAACGCCCTGATGCTGCTCACCTGCTACGCATCGGTCGACGACAAGGCACGCATCCAGAACGCGGCGAAAATTACGCTGGAGAGAGGCGAGCGTGCAGTCGCCAAGGACCCGACGAATGGCCAGGCGCTGGCCGCAAGTGCCTTTGCGCTGCTTATCATCGGCGAACGCGAGCGCGCGCAGGACTCGATTAAGCGCGCCCTCCTGCTCGATCCCGACAACCTCGTCATGCGCTACAATCTGGGATGCACCCTGTCGCAGTTCGGCGGGGCGCCCGAGCAGGCGCTCGAGATCCTCGAGCCGTTCTTCGAGCGCGTGAACAGCACGACGCACATGCGCCATATCGAGGTCGACCCGGACCTCGACCCACTCAGGGACGAGCCGCGATTCCAGTCCATGCTTGCCGCCGCGAAGCAGCGGCTTGGCGTCGCGCAATAGTTCGCGGTGGCGCGAATCTTCCTCAGCTATGCGCGCGAAGATGGCGATGCCGCGCGACGCGTCGCGCAAGCGGTGGGCGCTGCCGGACACGAGGTGTGGTGGGACGAGCAGATCCACGGCGGATCGCGCTTCACCTCGGCTATCGACCAGGCGCTCAAGAACGCCGAGGCGGTGATTGTCCTTTGGTCCAACGTGTCGGTCGAGTCCGCCTGGGTGCAGGACGAGGCCGCCGAAGGCCGCGACAGCGGCCGGCTCGTGCCGGTCCTGATCGGCGACACCAAGCCGCCCCTCGGTTTTCGCCAATTTCAGTCGATCGATCTGTCGCGCTGGACCGGTGGAGACAGCGCGGAGCTGCATGGCCTTATCGATGCGATCGGAAAGGTCGTTGGCAGTGGCGCTGTTGCCAAGGGAGCGCAGCCGGACACCGGAAGCCGGCTCGACAAGGCGTCGATCTGCGTGCTGCCGTTCGTCAACATGAGCGGCGACCCCGAGCAGGAATATTTCAGCGACGGGATTTCCGAGGACATCATCACCGACCTCTCCAAGGTTTCGGCGCTGAGAGTGATTGCCCGCAACAGCGTCTTCAACCTCAAGGGCCGGGCGATCGACATCAAGGAAGTCGCCGAGATGTTCGGCGTCAGCTACGTTCTGGAAGGCAGCGTTCGCAAAGCGGGCGACCGGGTACGGATCACCGCGCAGCTGATCGACGGCAAAGGCGAAGATCACGTCTGGGCGGATCGCTACGACCGCGACCTGAACGATATTTTCGCCATCCAGGACGAGATTTCGAAAGCGATCGTCGCGGCCCTCCGAGTGAAGCTGCTGCCGAACGAGAAGAAGGCGATCGAGCGGCGCGGCACCAGCAATATCGAAGCGTACAAGCTCTATTTGATGGCGCGACAGCACCTGATCAGCGGCACCTTCGGCGATATTCGCCGCGACGAGGCGATCGTCCGGATTTGCCGGCAGGCGACGGCGATGGACCCGGATTATGCGCAAGCGTGGGCGCTGATGGCGCTCGCCCAATCCGAGCTGCGCTTCTGGCATGGCAAGAAAGAAGATGCGCTGCCCGCCGCCGAGCGCGCCTTGTCCATGAATCCCGATTTGCCGGAGGCGCGCTGCGTCAAGGCTCGCTACCTCGAGGAGGAGGGGCGACAGGAAGAGGCGAACAGGGAAATCGAAGCCGCGCTGCGGCTTGATCCGGAATCGTGGGAAGTGAACCGCGAGGCGGCGCGGCTGATGTTCCGCGAAGGCCGGATCGATGCCGCCATCCCTCTATTCGAGAAAGCCGCGTCGCTGATGGATTCCGACTATCACAACGTGGCGATGCTGATGACTTGCTACGAAGCCGTCGGAGACCAAGAGAAATTGATGGATGCCGCGAAGCGGACGCTCGAGCGCGCCGAGGCGGCGATTCAGAAGGACCCGACCAACGGAGCGGCGCTGGCCGTCGGCGCGGCGGCGCTAGCCCTGTTCGGCGAAGCCGATCGCGCCAACGAATGGATGCAGCGCGCGCTGCTGCTCGACCCCGACAACCTGTCGATGCGCTACAACCTTGCATGTGCTCAGATCACCAACCTGAAGGACAAGGAAGGTGCCTTGGCGATGCTGCAGCCCTTCTTCGAAAAAGTGACCGCGCCTGCCCACATTCGGCATCTCGAGGTGGATCCCGACCTCAACGGGATCCGGGACGATCAGCGGTTCCAGCAGATGCTCGCGGGCGCGAAGGCGCGCATGGGCATCGACAGCGTAGCCTAGCAGCGACTTACGGCGCAGGCGTCCGGCGCGCTTACTTTGCCTTGCTCGCGCTCGCGACCAGCAGGTCGAGCTGGTTCTGGCATCCGTTCTCGATCAGCACCTTGGCCGTCCCGACGAGATCGTTGGGCACGGCACCGACCGTCACGACGTCGACGCTGCTCTTGTCGCCGGTGCCCGACCATTCAATCTGGTAATGCTCGCCGCTCTTGACCGCCAACGCACTGGGCCAGGCCGTCAGAGCCTTGCCGGCAGCCCAGCTCAGCTTCTGCTTGCTTCCGTCGGACGCTTGGACTTCGACGCTTGCGTCGGCTTCGGTGTTCGGGCGCCACAGCTGCAGCTTGCTCGCGTTGGAGACGCAAACCTTGCCGCTCTGGGTCACGTCGATGTCCCAGATGCTGGGATTGTGCGCGACTTCGGCGGCACGGAGCGCGCCGAAGCGGCCGCGCTGGCTGGCGGCGGAGGCGAGGCTGATCTGGCTCGCCTCGAAGTTCCCGGGACCGCGCAGCGTCTTTGCCGCGCCGGGCCCGAGGATGGTCACCACGTCACCGCCCTGAAGCGTGATCTTGGCGCTGGCGGGAAGCGTCTTGCCCGGCGGATAGGCCTTGGCCGAGGGACCGAGAGACTTGACCACCACGACATTGGCCAGCGCCGCTGTCGAACTCAGGGCGATGACAATCGCTGCGCCCCACAGCATCGGCTTCGCTCGCATCAATCCAGCTCCTTCATTGCGCGTTTGCGACATTGTATTTCATGGCTTCGGCGCGCGTCAGGCAGCGCCGCGTCGACCCGTCTCCCAGCCCGTCAGGGACAGCCTTCTGCTGGTACATGATTTCGGTCAGCAGCTTTCGCGAGACGCCCATCCGGATCAGGAAGTCATTATCCTCGCTGGCGAGCAATGCCGAGTCCTGCTCGACGTCGCCGATCAGCCCGATCGCGTGATCAGTGCCCTTGGCGAGCTCCGACCGTACGGCCTGCTTGTCGGACACGTGCGTGAACATGTGGACGGCGAAGATACCGCCTTCGTCGACGTAGCGGATGGCGCCGCCCATGAACATGAAGTTGCAGGCGGAGAAGCAGGCCCAGCCATCCGGAATTCTGGTCGGGATGCCACTCGCCCGAATAACCTTCCCGGCGGCATTGCCGGCACGCGCGTCGCCACCGGGCGATCGCAGCCAGATTTCCTGCACGGGATCGTTCGCCTTGAGCGCGTCCTGCAGCCGCGCCGCGACATCCTCATCGATCTGTCCCTCGGCCTTGAGCACGCGGACGCCGCCCACGTTCTCCAGCGTGAACTTCATGGTCGGGTAGGTCGACCAGTTGAGATATTGCGGGCACGTCGGGTTGGCGGGGTCCACGGGCTGCGCTGCGGCCACGTTCACGAGCAGAAGGCAGGCCCCCAGGCCCATTTTGATGCGCCGCGAAATCACGTCACACCCGGACGTATGCGCTCGCGCCCTTGGCCCTGCACATCTTCTTCGGCACGGTCGTCTCTTCGCCGTCGACAATGACCACGTCCGTGACGGTCAGGCACTGCCCGCCGTCCGCCAGCTGCTCCTGGCCCGTGACCTTAGAGGCTCCGGAGACGTTCGGTCGGCTTTCGCTCTTCCAGCTGACCTCGGTCCCGACGCCGCCGCGAACGGCCTGGTCGGTCGCCTTGGCGGCTTGCTGCTGCTCCTTGCAGTCGAGCAGTTTCATGAGCTCGTCGCCGAGGTAGGACGCGGCCGGCATGGCGAGCGACCAAACCTCGCTGCTCACGCCGGTGCGGCCGAGGACGCCACCAGCGATGCTTCCGAGCATGCTGCCGAACATCGACCTTTTGGCCTTCTTCTGCGCCGTGTCCTGGCATTTCTGCGGGTTGGTGGGTTGCGTCTGGGCGTTGGGGTGCTGGGTCTGCGCGGCGGCCTCGCCGCCGTTCAGGACCGCTACCGGCGCGACCGCCAGCAGCCCGGTCAAAACCAAGGCACGCAACATGACTCACCCCCTTGACGCTTCGTGGAGTGAATTATCCTTTGATTTTCATAGGGTCAATGAAAGGCGAGAGAATTTGAGCGGGATCAGGCAGTACCGCGCGAGCGCTTCGCTGAAACCGCGCCGGGGCCGCCGCCGAGCATCGCCTCGATGGCCTCGATCCGCCGGCTGTTGTCGGCGATGAGGTCGGTGACCTCTGCCTCGTGCGCTTCGCGTTTGATCACCGTGCGGATTGCGCGGGCGATTTCTTCCGAAATTTCGGCGAGCGCCTTCTGCTCGGCGCGGCTCGGCAACGATCCGTCAGGCCGCGAACCGACCAGGAGGTAGCCGATCGGCTCCTCGTCTCCCGAGCTCGGGACGAGCGGGACGCGGATCGGAAAGAGCTTGTCCGAGGGCTCGCAAATATCGTTCCTGTAATCCTGCGCGAACACCGACGTGCGCCATGCTTCGACCTCCTCGGTGCCGAGGCCGCGCACGCTGAGCACGCAGCCGTTGACGATCATCGCGGCCCGCACGGCACGCACGCCGCGATCGACCTGCGCCAGGATCTCGCCGATCATTTCATCGAGCGAAGCCGTCTCGCGCATGTCGCGGACGCTTTGCGGAAGGTCGTTGCGAAGCAGGAAGAGGTTCTTCTGGAACTTCCTTTCGGACCAGCGCTGGACGCGCTCCTGGATCGGATTGACCATGATCGTCGCGAGCGCCGCCGCGAAGATGATCGGCCCCTGGCTGTTGGTGTTGCCGGAGTAATTGTAGATGACCTGCTTCACCGCATCCCCGGCGGCGGCGAAGATCGCGGCCACGCCCAGGGTAATCACGGCGAAGTTCACCGATCGGCCGATGACGATCTCGGCATCGTAGAGGCGGTAGCGCAGCAGCGCGATCAACAGGCCGACCTGCAGGAACAGCATGGCGAATGCGAAGCTGAGGCCCGACGCCATCTCAACCAGCAGCTGGGCCCCGAAGCTGTCGGTCGACCATTTGAGCGAGTCGCAGACGATCGAGATGCAGCGCAGCACCGCGTACGCGCTGATCCCGAACAGGGCCCACCGGATCTGTTGCTTTTGCTCGCTCGAGTCGGTCCTTTTCAGCCGACGCAGCATGGCGAGCACGCCGATGATCATGAAGCAGATGAAATAAGTCTGGTAGATTGGACCGCGGAGAAACATCAGCAGCGGCAGGCAGGCGATCAGTCCGACCACACGCCACGACAGATTGCCGTGGGGGAACAGCATGATGCCCGTCAGGAGCAGGATGTTGCCGAGGTCGTAGAGAGCGACATTGAAGTCGCGCGGAAGCCCGATCGCCGTCAGGAACACGGTCGAGGGCTGCTCCGCGGCGATGTTGAGGAGCACGGCGAGTGACAGGAGCGAACTCACGATATCTCGCGAATTGCGGCGGTGGAGCAGCCATGCGGCCCACAGCAGGAACGGGTAGAAGAAGACGTGGAGCAGGTCGATGAAGCTGAGCACCGTGGGCGAAATGCCGAGCCGCTGCGCGGCCGCGTCGACGTGATCCTCGCCGGTGGTGACCATCACCTCGCGCACCTGGCCGTCGGGGTCGCGGACCGTCAGGGGGATTTCCGACCGCCCCTCGGCGTACAGCACATTGCCCATCAGATTGTAGGCGGGATCGTTGGCGTGCTCCGCCAGGGCCTTCTCGTTAAAGGGCATGCTCTTCGGCAGCGGGATTCCGTAAATGGCGATAATATGGTCGCCCGCAATCAGGCCGTGATCGGCGGCATGCGGCCCGACGGTGAAACGCACGACCGTCGCATCGCGCGGCGAAACCGCGAAGCCAGCGCGGCTTCCGAGGAAGAGTTGCGAGTTGTTCGGCTTCTCCGTGTAGCGGTAATAGAAGCCGATAACCGGGCCGGCGATCGCGAGCAGAAGCACAAGCGCCCACACCGCCGTGAACAGCCGGTAGCCGAGCGTGTTGAACTTCGGCACGACCGGGGGCAGCCGGAACCCGCCCCTCAGCGCCTGGTCGGTCCTCGGCAAGGCAAGCAGCATCCCCTTCAGCTCCGGCGCTGATTATCTACGCATTATCATGGGCGGCGCGAACGCGGCGCGCAATCGCTAAGTGCTTGAGCCGCCTTCGCTCTCGATGCCCTGTTCGCCATAGCGCGATTTGATGAAGCGGCCCTGCGTCTCGAACGCCGCCATATCCTGCCGGGCGAGCTGCTCCGACACGTCCGACAGCGCCGTGCGCGCCGCGGCGAGGCTCTCGACCAGCCGCTCGTCGACCGTCTTGCCTTCGCCGTCCTGCTCCTGCCGATAGGCGCGGGGCACATTCGAATAACGCTCGATCAGGCCGGGCAGGTGGATCGACATCAGCCTGCGCGCGTCCTGGGCGCACGGGTCCAAAGTATCGACGCGCTCGAGCGTCTGCTTGAGCGCCGGGAGGGTCGCACTGATCGCGTCGAGCTGCGGCTGCGCCGCCGCCGGCAGCGCGCGGCGGACGCGGTAAAGATACGAATCGAACCGTTCGACCATGGTGCCATTGGGGAGGTCGGCCGCGGGAGCAGGGGCCGAGACGACTTGCCTGCCGCCGCGTGCGATGAGGACGCCCGCCACGACGACGCTGGCGATCACCGCCGCAAGGAAGCCGAAGATGCCGATCGGATTGAAAAAGCCGATGAAGATCGCCGCAAGCCAGACGACCACGACCCCTGCCGCAACCTTCGCCGCCGTGCGGCCCAGGCCCGCGTTCAGCCGCTGCCGTTCGCGGCGCGCGGCAGCGCGGACGGGGCCGCCGCGCTGGTCGAGTTGCTGCGTGACGCGGTCGAAGCGGGCAATTGCGCGCTCTACTTTGTCGGTGACGTCGCTCACTTGCTCTCGATCGGGGTCAGCGGCGAGCTCGCGCCTTCCAGCTTCGCCTGGTTCACGCCTTCAGCGCGCGCGATATAGCCCTTCGATTTCTCGACTTCCTTGCCGAGCGTCTCGACGGTCTGCTTCATGTTGCCGAGCGCCTGGAGCTTGAACGCGTCGATCTGGTCCATCGTGTCGTAGATATTCTGGAAGGCGCGCTGCAGAGTCTCGAGCGGAATGGTCGAGCTCGCCGCCTGCTCGTGGATCGCGCCGGTCTGGGTCCGCAGCATCTCGCCGGTCGAATCGATCATGCCCGCCGTCGTCGTGTTCAGCGCGCCGATCTGTTCCAGCACGAGCTTCTGGTTGGTCATCGCCTGGGCGACGGTGACCGCGGTGCGCAGCGCGGAGACGGTGGTGGTAGAGGCGCGGTCGACGCCCTTCACCAGCTCGACATTGTTCTTCTTGACGAGGTCGAGCGCGAGATAGCCCTGCACCGTCACCGCCATCTGGGTCAGCAGGTCGGTGGTGCGCTGGCGTGTGTAGAAGAGGGCGGTTTCGCGGATCGCCTTGGCCTTGGCCGGATCGGTCGCGTCGAGCTCGTTGGCCTTGTCCTCGAGCTTCTGATCCAATGTCTTGGAGATGTGGACCATCTGCTCGAGCTTGTGCATCGTCTTCCACAGATTCGCGCGCTCGGTGTCGATCGACGCATTGTCCATCAGCAGCTCGTCCTTGCCGTTGGCGAGGCTGCCCAGGATCTTCTGGATGTGCGTCTGCGAGCTGCGATATTTGTCGAAATAACGGTCGACCCGGTTCCCGAACGGGATGATCCCGAGCAGCTTCTTCGTCTTCGTCGCTTCCTTGGGGTCGAGCGCTTCGACGGTGCGGCGCAGCTCGGTCAGGTCGGCGCCGATCCCGGTATCCTTGTCGATCGCCTTGACGGGGCGGTCGAGGAAGCGGTTCGAGGCGCCCGCGGCCTCGGCAATCTCCTTGCGGCCCATTGCCGTCAGCTGGTCGACCTTCTTGCCGAATTCGGGGCTGTTGGAATCAAGGCTCGCAAGCTCCTCGACGAACTTGCCGACGCGCTTGTCGAGCTCGGTCGTTTCCTCGGCCTTGAGCGGCACGAGACCCGACGCCTCGGTCGGCGCGACGGCTTGCAGCGCGTCGGGCGGATCGAGGTTCAGCTTCGTCTTCGTTGCGGTCTGGGTCTCAGGCGCTTCGCTGGCCATGGCTCAAATCCTTTCTGCGCCCTTCTGCGGCGCGGCGCTGGGCCGGTCAACGCCCCAGGGCTTTGTGGTGTATTATAGTGCTAAGACACGCCAAAGCAAAGGGTGGGTGCGATCATGGTCAACGGCGGTTAACCACGGCGTTGAACCCTTCGCTTACCCTGTCCGCGCTAAAGCCCTGCCGATGCGCATCGAAAGGCTTGGGTTCAGGCGACCATGTTCAGCTTCCTGAAGAAACTCTGGCGCGACCGGCGCGGCAATGCCCTCATCATCGCGGGCGCTGCCCTCCCCTTGATCGTCGGGTCGGCGGGCCTCGCCAGCGACACCATCCAGTGGGCGCTGTGGAAGCGGCAGCTTCAGCGGCTCGCCGACTCAGGCGCGATGGCGGGAGCCTACGCCAGGGTCCGCGGCAACACGGTCGACAATTGCAGCAACGTCGCGACCGCGACCTACAGCAGCCCGGTCGCCTATGACGTCAAGAAGAACAACCATCTTCCGCAGACTCCGACCTGCACGGCTACCAACCCGCCGACGACGGGCGGCTACACCACCGACGTCAATGCCGTGCGCGTGAGCGTCTCAATGCAGCGGCCCCTGAGCTTCTCGGGCATGTTCCTGACGACTCCGCCGACGATCACCGCCAATGCGATCGCGACGGTCGTGCCCGGCGGCAAATATTGCGTCGTCAGCCTCGAGAACACCTCGACGACGGGCATTACCGCGACCGGCAACGCCGACGTCGACCTCGGCTGCGGCATGATCACCAATTCGACCTCGATGACGGCAGCGGTGGCCACGGGCTCTTCGGAAGTGCATGCGAGCCCGATTGCCGCGGTTGGCGGAATCGCCGAGAGCAACAACTGGGCCAACGGCACCGTGCTTCAGCCGTTCACGATCGCCCAGGAAGACCCGTTCGCCGGTATCAATCCACCCGACAGCTCGACCTATCCCAGCGGGAACTGCCCAAACCTCAACCAGAACAACCCAAACACAACGATGACGGCGAGCGATTTCGTCGCGGGCAGCACCTACAAGCCGATGATCGGCGCCGCGGCGGGAGCGATGTGCTTCAGCAGCATCAGCATCTCGGGCACGGTCACCTTCCCGGCTGGAAGCGTCATCGTCCTCGACGGCGGTTCGCTCGGGATCGGCGCCCAGGCGCACGTCACCTGCGACGGGTGCACCTTCATCCTGACCAATCGTCAAATCAACGGCAATCCCTCGATCGGCAACGTCAACGTGAACGGCGGCGCCGAGCTGGACTTCAGCGCCCCCGGAACCGACGCCACCGGAATCGCCGCGACTTACATGGGCATTATCATGTACCAGGACCGGCGCGCGCAGGACGGCACGAGCGCCAACGACCAGAGCACGATGAACGGCAATGCCAACTCATTCCTGCAGGGCGCGCTCTACTTCCCCAGCCAGCAGATGACGTTCAACGGCACTGCCGGTATGTCTACCGAATGCCTGCAGCTGGTCGCGCGCCGCGTCTATTATTCGGGCAATCTCGACATTTCGAACACCTGCCCGGCCGATTCCGGTTCCGACGCTTTCCTCGGCAAGAAGGTGAGGCTGGTGGGATGATCCGGCCGTTCCGCAAACTCAGGCGCGACGAGCGCGGTGCCGCGATCATCGAGATGGCCCTGCTGCTGCCGGTGCTCAGCACGATCGTGATCGGCGTCGCCGATATCAGCCGCGCCTATTCGCAGAAGCTGATCCTCGAGCAGGCGGCCTACCGCGCGATCGAGAAGGTACAGCAATATCAGGCAAGCCAGAGCACCCTCACGGCGTTGCAGAACGAAGTGGTGGCCGCCGCGACGGATGCCGGGTTCACGGACGTGACGACAAGCGATGTGACGATCGACTTCTGGCTCGAGTGCAACGGCACCCGTCAGTCGACCTACAACATGAATTGCACGTCGGGCCAGACTCAGGCCCGCTGGCTGACCGTTGACGTCACCCACGATTTCACGCCGATGTTCGCCTCGAGCCGCTGGCCAGGTTCGAACAGCGACGGCAGCTATACGCTCCACGGGCGGGCGGGGCTGCGGACTCAATGAAAACAACCAAGCGCCTTCTGAAGAGCGACGACGGCGCGGCCGTCATCGAGCTCGCGCTGTCGCTGCCGGTACTGATCACGATGATCTACGGCATTTTCGAGTTCAGCCAGCTTTATGAAGCCAATGCCGGCATGCAGCATGCGCTGGGCGAAGGCGCGCGCTATGCGACTTTGTGCATCCCCAACGTCAACAGCAGCACGGGCTGCGATGCGCCGACCGACACGAACATCGTCGCTGTCGAGAACGCGAAGCTGTTCGGGCCCGCCGGGGGCACGTTCAGCGTCCAGACGCCGAGCTCCGTCGGCGCCTACAAGACGCTGACGATCACCTACACCCGGAACATGAACTTCCTGCTGTTCACCGGTCCTGCGATCACGCTGACCCGAAGCAAGCAGGTCTATATTGCCGCGGCTGCGCTGCCGCCGCCTTCGACTCCCTGACGGGCGAGCGCTGAGCGGCGCTAGCCGGCGCGGGGATTGTTGTTCCGTGCTGCGAAGAATGCGCCGATCGCTTGCTTGACCTCCGGTGACTTGAGGCGCTCGGCGAAGATGCCGCCTTCGAGCCGCATCCTTTCGAGAATTTCATCGTCCGACCCCTGGCGCAGCAGCCGTTGGGTCTCCCGCAGCGCCTGCGGCGGCTTGGCGAGGAGCTGGTTGGCGATGGCCGCGAGCGCGCCGTCGAGCCCGCCGGCCGGCACGCGATGGCTGATCAGCCCGATCGCCTCCGCTTCCTCCATTCCGAATGGTTCACCAAGCAGGAGGTAGCGGGCAGCCAGCCGGCGGCCCGCCATCCGCGGCAACAGAAGCGAGCTTGCCGCTTCGGGAACGAGGCCGAGGTCGACGAACGGAAGCGAGAAGCGGGTTCCTTCCTCGCCGACGACGAGGTCGCAGTGAAGCAGCATCGTCGTCCCGATCCCGACGCAATTGCCGTGGACCGCGGCGATCAGCGGGGTCTCGCAGGACGCGAGCGCGCGAAGGAAGTGCCACACGGCGATTTCCTCGCCGGAGCGCTCCGGCGCATCGATGAAGTCGGCGAGATCGTTGCCCGCGGCGAAGTCCTGGCCCTCGCCGCTAAAGGTGATCAGCCTAACCGAATCGTCAGCTGCCCCCTTGTCGACGGCCTCGGCGAGCGCGGCGTACATCGCGACCGTGATGGCATTGCGCCGCTCCGGGCGGGCAAGCGTCACCGCGAGGATTTCCCCCTGTTTCTCCACCCGCACATGCTCGCTCATCGGCCGCTCCCGAATCTGGTGACGTGCCGGGTGCCACCGGCTATGCCGGTCCATCGACCAAAGCCGGGACATGCGCAAACCGTTATGAAATTCTTCGCCGACACTGCTGAAATTTCCGAGATCCGGGAGCTGGCCGAGACTGGCCTGCTTGATGGAGTCACCACCAACCCGTCGCTGGTCCACAAGTCCGGCCGCGATTTCCTCGAGGTGGTGCGGGAGATCGCATCGGTGGTCGGCGGCCCGGTCTCCGCCGAGGTCGTCGCGCTCGATTACGAAGGCATGATTCGCGAAGCCGAGGTGCTTCGGAAGATCGCCGGCAATATCGCGATCAAGGTGCCGCTGACGCCCGCCGGGCTGCACGCCTGCAAGTCGCTCACCGGCGACGGCACGATGGTCAACGTTACCCTTTGCTTCTCGGCGGCCCAGGCGCTGCTCGCCGCCAAGGCGGGGGCGACGTTCATCTCGCCTTTCGTCGGACGGCACGACGACGTTGGTTTCGACGGCATGCAGCTGATCGCCGACATCCGGATGATCTACGACAATTACGATTTTCCGACGGAGATCCTGGTCGCCTCGGTGCGCCATCCGATGCACGTGGTCGAAGCGGCGAAAATCGGCGCCGACGTAATGACCGCGCCGCCGAAGATCATCTGGCAGCTCTTCAAGCACCCGCTGACGGACGCAGGAATCGCGAGCTTCCT
>DASSOE010000066.1:0-8439 GCA_035700945.1 Sphingomicrobium sp.
CGGCGACGTGCCGGTCACCGGCTCGGCCAATTATGCCGGCGCAATCCGCGGAGTGATGGACAACGGGCTCGACGTGTGGGGGTCGATCAGCTTCGCCTTCGATTTCGGCGCGGGGACTCTGAGCGGTGAAATGAAGCCCTACTGGGCCCCGGAGTGGGATTCATATCCGCTCGGCACCTACACCTTCACCAACACCGTCTATTCGAGCGGCAGCACGACCTTCTCCGGCGCTTTCATCGCGCCGCCCGGAGCGGGCGGGCCATCGTCGTTCGAGGGCAGATTCAACGGGCCCAGGGCCGCCGAGCTGATGGGCAGCTGGAACGCGCCCTACAATGACTCCGTCCTTGGTGCGAAGGGGACCATGAGCGGCGTCTTCGGCGGGAAGAGGGGGCCTTAGGCCCGAGCGGACGGGGACGAGCGATGTTCGGCATCACCGCCCTTGCGGTCGCGGCGGCCGCCAACCCTGTTTTAGCAGGGGCGGCCGCCCCGCCGACGGCGCCGGAGCAGCGCACCATGCGGCTGACGGCGGCGCAGATGTTCAGGCTCGCCGAGGAGATGCTGGCGCGCGGCTCGCGCGACGAAGCCGTGGCCATGCTGGACCTGCTTGCGCGCAATCCCGACAGCAACATCCGCAACGAGGCGCGCTTCCGGCATTCCAGGCTGCTGATCGCCGACGGACGCAATTCGGCGGCGGCGCTGCTGCTGCGCCGGATCCTCGACGACCGGCCCGACGCGGTGCCGGTGAGGCTTGCGCTCGTCCAGCTGCTCGACCGGATGGGCGACAAGGACGCGGCGTGGCGCGAGATGCGCGCGGTCCGCGCCTCGGGCCTGCCGCCCGCCGTGGCGCGGCTGATCGACCGTTATTCGGAAGCCCTGCGCGCCGCGCGGCCGGCGGGCGCCAGCTTCGAGATCGCGCTCGCGCCGGACAGCAACATCAACCGCGCGACGCGGTCGGACACGCTGGGCACGATCTTCGGCGATTTCGACGTCGACAAGGAGGGGAAGGCGAAATCCGGCACGGGGCTGTCGCTGCGCACGCAGGCCTACCGCCGGTTCGCGCTCGGCAGCGGCGACCACAACCTGCTGGTGCGCGCGAGCGGCTTTGCCGATCTTTACCGGGAGATGGAGTTCAACGACATCGCCGCCGATCTCGCGGTGGGGCCCGAGCTTCGCCTCGGCCGCAACCAGGTCAATGTCGAGCTCGGCGCGACCCAGCGCTGGTTCGGGCAGAAGCCGTTCATGCGCGCCGCGCGTCTGGGGGTCACCTGGACGAAGCCGCTCGGCAGCCGGATGCAGCTGCGGCTCAGCGGCACCGCATCGCTGGTCGACAACCAGCTCAACGACCTTCAGGACGGCAAGGCGTGGTCGGGGCGGGTCGAGGTCGAGCGAGCCCTGTCGGCGACGACGGGCATCGGACTCAACCTGTCGGGCGACCGGCAGGCGCTGGACGACCCGGGCTATGCGACCAGGGGCTGGCGCGCGGGGCTGGTCGGCTGGCACGATGCGGGGCGGATGACGTTGACCGCGGGGGCGGAGTTCGGACGGCTGCGCGCCGACGAGCGGCTCGCGCTGTTCCCGGACAAGCGGGCGGACCGCTATTCCCGCTTCTCACTCGGCGCGACCTTCCGCCAGCTCCAGTTCCGCGGCTTCGCGCCGGTCGCGCGGTTCAGCATCGAACGCAACCGGAGCACGGTCGAGTTCTACGATTACCGCCGCACGCGCAGCGAGGTCGGGGTGGTGCGGGCGTTCTAGGCCGCGCCGCGGTCCGGTCGATCCGCGCAATCGGTCGGGCGCACCGCCAAGGATCGGCAATCATCAGCCGGGCATCGGCCAATGATCAGCCGACGATCGCGCGCTCATCATCCCAATAAGGCCGCCGGTCGCGGAAATTGGGCGCCTCCCGCTGATGGGAGTTGCCGGGCGCCATCGCGGGTGCGGTGCGCCAAATGAAGGAGATCCGAAGATGAAGCTTTCGATCATTGCCGGGATCGCGGCGATCGCCGCCGCCACTCCGGCCGCCGCCGCTCACCTCGACAATCTCGACACGCCTTATTCGAGCCGCGGAGCGTGCGAATCCGCGGTTGCCGGCTTCAACAGCGACGTCAGGGGCGCGCTGCTCGACCAGTTCCCGGCCTTCTTCGACAGCGAAGGCGACGTGTCGAGCTTCCTCACCAGGGCGTTCCCGTGCCAGCTCGACCAGGAGGATGGCAATTGGTACATCCAGGACCACCGCCTCGAGGTCCTCACCAGCGACTGGTACCAGCAGCGGCATTGATATCCGGTGCGTGCGGCAGGCGCGACAATGCGCCTGCCGCAGAGCTGGCGCGTCAGTCGGTTACGGGAATGGCAGGAGTGGAGGGACTCGAACCCACGACCCTCGGTTTTGGAGACCGATGCTCTACCAACTGAGCTACACTCCTAGGCCGTTGGCGCGAGGTAGCCAGCGAGAGCGGCGGGCGCAAGGCTGACGATCCGTTCCCCGGCGAAGGCCGGGGCCCAGGAGCCCGCAAGGGCTTTGCAGGAGCGTCTAGTAACGGCTTTGCCGCCTGGGCCCCGGCCTTCGCCGGGGTACGGTCAGCGGACGAGAGGCAGGCCGATCCAGCTGCCGTTGGCGCCCGTGAACACCTTCTGCGTCGCAACGCGATAGTCCGCTGGCCTTGCGAAGAAGATGTTGGGAACGAAGGTTTGCGGGTTGCGGTCGTACAAGGGGAACCAGCTCGACTGCACCTGGACCATCAGCCGGTGCCCCGGCTGCACAACGTAATCCACGGCTGGAAGCGCGAACTCGTAGGTCAGCGGCTGGTTGGGCGTCAGCGGCTGCGGGTGGGCGGGATCGGTTCGGTAGCGGCCGCGCATCACGTCCATTGCGATCGCGAGCTGATAGCCGCCCATTTGCGGCTTCTCGGGGAAGTGCGGCGGGTAGACGTCGATCAGCTTCACCACCCAGTCGCTGTCGGTGCCGCTGGTTGAAGCGACGAGATGGACGAGCGGCGTGCCCTTGAGCGTCAGCGGCTGGGTGAGTGGCGCGCTCTGGTAGGTAAGGACGTCGGGGCGCGCCTCGGCGAAGCGCTGGTCGTCTTCGAGCCAGAAGCGCCAGGTCGAGCCGCTCGCCCAGGGCGAGATGGTGGGGCGCTGGCGGTAGGTGACGGGTCGCGCCGGGTCCGAGATGTAGGTGTCGGACGCCTGCGCGGCAGGCGCATCGAAGCTCAGGCTCTTGCCCGGAGCGAGATATAGTGGCGTGAGGCCCACGGGGCAGGTGCGGGCGCAGGCCGGCGGCCAGTCGGGCAGGCGCTGCCAGTCGTTCGGGCCGACTTCGAAGGCGGTGACGCGCGCGATGTCTGCCGCTGGGCCGTCCTTGAGATGCTGGTCGAGGAACGGGAGCAGCACGTTCTTGCGGAACCATTTGCCAGTATCCGAGCCCCAGTCGAGCGGGCCGAGCGTGCTCGCCGCGCCATTGGCTTCGCCGTGGTGCCACGGACCGAGCACGAGATGCGCGTTGCCGTTGTCGCCGCGCTTGACCGCGTCGAACACGGCGGGCGCGCCGTAAATGTCCTCCTGGTCCCACAGGCTGCCGACGATCACGGTTGGGACTGTGAGCGGTTTTTCGCCGAGGATGCGGTCGACCGCCTGGTCCTGCCAATATTCGTCGTAGGCGGGATGCTCGGTCAGCCGCTGCCAGAACGGCAGCTGATCCATCCCCATCGCCTTGCCGTAGGCGCCGGCCGAGCCGTGACGAAGAAAGGTGGTGTAATCGTCGTAGCCGCCGCTGAACCAGTCCTCGTCGGAGTCCCTGGTCGCGGTCTGCCCGTAGACGTAGCTGATCATCTCCTGGCGGAAGGCGCCGTTGTGGAACCAGTCGTCGCCTTTCCACACGTCGACCATCGGGTTGATCGGGACCGAGGCCGCAAGCGCCGGATGCGGGTTCACGAGGCTCATCAACGCCGTGAAGCCGTCGTAGCTGGTGCCGATCGTGGCGATGCGGCCGTTGCTTTCAGGCACGTTCTTCACGAGCCAGTCGATGGTGTCGTACGCGTCGGTGGAATGGTCGACGGCGGTCGGGTTGAGCGGCCCGCGCAGCGGGCGGTTCATGACATAGTCGCCGCCCGACTTGTACTTCCCGCGCACGTCCTCGTAGGCGACGATGTAACCGGCGCGGACCAGCTCGGCGGCGAGCGGCGAAAGGATGTTCTCGGGCAGGACGCCGAACGAGCCGCGCGAGGTCGCCTTGTCGGCGGAATAAGGCGTCCGGTCGAGCATGATCGGGAACTTGCCGGCCTGAGCCGCTGCTCCTTTGGGCAGGATCAGCACGGCGTAGAGCTTCACCCCGTCGCGCATCGGGATCATGACTTCGCGGCGGACATACTGGAACTCGGACCGCGGAGGCGCGAAGCGCGGCGGGATGTCGCCGCCCTTCGGGATCGGCGGGACGGCGCTGTGGAGGGCCCTGGGAATATCGCCGCCGGGCTGGACGGCGGGCCTGGCGCCTGCCGCCAGCGGCGCGGCGAGCGCGAGCGCGGCGGTGAGGAATGCGAGCTTCCGGAAGCGCATCGGCCAGCTCATTGCCCCGCCGGGTTCAACTCGGCAAGCCGGGCGGCTTGTTGCGAATCGCTTGCAATAGGAGCGGAGCCATGTACCGCTCCCGGCCATGAACGACATTCACGACAATTTCGCCGAGGCGACGCGCATCGCGGCGGGCGACGACGGCACCAATTACGACAATGTCGCGATTGCGCTGCACTGGCTGACCGCGGCGCTGGTTGTCGTCCAGTTCGCCCTGGCGGTGAGCTGGGACTATTTCTCCAAGGCGATGCGCCACGGGATGGAGAGCGTGCACATCTCGCTTGGCGTGCTGTTGACCGCGGTGATCCTCGCGCGGATCGCCTGGCGGCTGATGCCGGGTCACCAGCGGCCCGCGATCGTCAGCGGCTGGGTCAGGATCGCGTCCAAGGCTGTTCATTACTTGCTCTATGCGCTGCTCGTCGCGCAGGCGGCGCTCGGCTTCGCATTCCGCTGGGGACAGGGGCATGCGGTGAGCTTCTTCGGGCTATTCGGGATTCCCGGCCCTTACGGCGAGCTCGCGCGGCCGGTGCGGCGGCAGCTCCACGAGCTCCACGAATATGGCGGCTGGGCGATCGTCATCATCGCCGGCTTGCATGCGGCAGCGGCGCTCTATCACCACTATGCGCTGCGCGACCGGGTGCTCGCGCGGATGCTGCCGCTCGCGAGGCGGTAAGTCCGGGCGCGGTTGCGCCCAATGACGAATGATGATTGGGTGACGCCCTCTGAACAGGAGGGGAAATCATGCGCGAACCCATGTCCATGGCCGTGCTCGGCGCAGCGGCGCTTTCGCTGGCGCTCGGTGCCTGCACCAAGTCGGACGGCAATGCCGGTGCCGCCGACGCCGACAGCATCAAGCAGGCGATCAAGGCCGACGAAACCAAGATGAACCAGGATTTCAAGGCGAAGGACAGGGAAGCACTCGCCGCCCATTATGCCGACGATGCCTATTTCGTCGCGCCGGGTGTGACCGCGGACGGGTCGACCGAGATCCGCAAGGTCTTCGCCAACGCGTCGACGGACTCCGCCTTCAATGTGACCTTCTCGAGCGACAAGGTCGTGGTCGGGGCCTCGGGCGACCTCGCCTACAGCCGCGGCAAGTTCACCGAGAAATATACGGACTCGAAGACCGGCAAGGTGATGACCGGAAGCGGCACCTTCCTGACGGTCTACAAGAAGCAGCCTGACGGCAGCTGGAAGATCGTCGAGGACGTGGCCGCGGTCCAGCCGAGTTCGATCAAGGAAGTGCCGCCTGAGAAGCCCGCGACCCGCGCCAAGATGGTGTCGTTCTAGGAAGGTGGCCGCCTAGTCGTCGGGCGAGACGCCGAAATGGTCGGCGAGCTCGCCCGCGTTGAACCCGCCGCTGTTGCTGGCCGGATCGAGCGGCAGCATGGTTGCGTTCCATTCCTGCCACGCCTGCTCGAGCGAAGCGAAGCGCTGGGGCTCGCGCGCTTTGAGGTTCGCGCGCTCGAGCGGGTCGGCGGCGACGTCGAACAGGAACTCCTCGTCCCCGATCTTGAGATATTTCCAGTCGCCCCTGCGGCACGCGCGCTGCGCCAGATGCTTGTAGCGCCAGTAGAGCGCGCGTTCGGGCAGCGTGCCACCCGAAAGCGCGGCGGAGATGTCGATCCCATCCGGAGGGTAGCGCGGGTCGGGGCGCGTGCCGGCGGCCGCCAGCAAGGTCGGCAACCAGTCCATGCTCATGAGCTGCGCGTCGGACGTTGCGCCGTTGGCGACGCGGCCGGGCCAGCGGACGATCGCCGGGACGCGAATCCCGCCCTCGAGCAGCTCGGTCTTGTGCCCGGTGAAGGGCCAGGTGTCGGCAAAGCGCTCGCCGCCATTGTCGCTGGTGAAGACGACGATGGTGTCGTGGGCGAGGTTCAGCCGCTCCAGCGTCTCGAGGACGCGCCCGACCTGCTCGTCCATGCGCGTGACCATCGCCGCATAGGTCGCCTGCGACCCGCCGTCGAAATCCTTCATTTGCTGGATCCTGGTGGCGCTTTTCAGCCGATCCGCCTCGGCGGCGTCGCCCGGCCCCTCCCACGGCCAGTGGGGCGCGCTGAAATGCAGGCTGATCAGGAACGGTTTGCCGAGACGTGAGAAATCGTCGAGCGTCGTCGCGGCGCGGTCACCGAGCAGGTCGGTCAGATAGCCCGCCTGCTCGACCGGCGTGTCGCCGTCCCAAAGGTCGGCACCGGCCGGGAGGCGATGGGTGAAGTAATCGACCGCGCCCCCGCGATAACCCCAGAAGTGCTGGTAGCCGCTCTGCAGCGGCCCGAATTTCGGGAGCGCGCCGAGGTGCCATTTGCCGATCAGCGCAGTCTCGTAGCCTGCATCGCGGAGCAGCGACGGCAAGGTCGGGTGGCCGCGCGGGATGCCGACATCGCGGTCGCTGATTGGCTCCTCGAGCCCGGCGGGCAGGCGGTATTGATAGCGGCCGGTGATCAGCGCCGTCCGCGTCGCCGAGCAGACTGCGCTGTTCGCATAAGCCGAGGTGAAGCGCATGCCCTGTGCCGCGAGCCGGTCGAGGTTCGGGGTGCGGAAATCGCGCCGGCCGTAGCAGGAGAGGTCGGCATAGCCGAGGTCGTCGGCCATGATGAACAGGACGTTGGGCCTGGTCGGCGCTTGCGCGCCGGCGCGGCGATGCGTCACCGTCGCGGCGCTCGCCAGCGCGCCGGCGAGGAGAGTTCGACGGCTCAGGCGAATCTGCATCGGCACCCCCCAGGCGGCCCTGCATACCACCCGGCAGAGACGGCGCGCCAGCGCCGCTTGGCACCGCTCGCCGCCGTCGTGAGTTTTGAAGGCAGATGGCGACCACCGCACCCTTGGGTCAGCACCAGCAAGCGCAGCACAGCGAGCGCTGGCGCGCACTGTTCGGGCTCGAGGAATGGCTGAAAGTGCCGATGCTCGCGTTGAGCGCTGCGTGGCTGGCGATCGCCGTGCTCGACCTGACCGGCAATTCGGGACCCGTGCTGGTGACCGCCGGGACCATCATATGGCTGCTGTTCATCGCCGAGTTCGCGCTGCGCTTCGCGATCGCCCCGGAAAAGCGGCGATTCCTCGGGCGCAACATCCTGACGATCGTCGCGCTCGCGGTTCCGGCACTGCGGCTGGTGCGCGCGGTCGCGATCTTCCGCGCCGCGGCGATCGTCCGAGGAGTCCGGCTCGTGCGCGTCATCGGCGTGGTCAACCGAAGCATGAACGCGCTCCGTCGGACGCTGCGCCGACGCGCGTTCGGCTATGTGCTCGTCCTCACCGGAGCGGTGTGGTTCGCGGGGGCGGCGGGGATGTACGCGCTCGAGCCCGGGAGCGAAGTAGCCGGCGGCTTCAGCTCCTACTGGGACGCGTTGTGGTGGACGGGCATGTTGCTGACCAGCATCGGCAGCCAGTATTGGCCCGAGACGACGGAAGGCCGCGTGCTCGCTTTCCTGCTCGCGCTCTACAGCCTTGGAATCCTCGGGTATCTGACTGCCATCCTCGCCAGCTTCTTCATCGGCCGCGACGCCCACAGCAGCGAGGGCGAAGTTGCCGGCGCGCGCGAGATGGCGCAGCTGCGCGATGAAATCGCCGGGCTCAGGAGGGCGCTCGCCACGAGGCCGATGGATCGCGGCTAGGAGCTGCTTTCAGTGACGAAGCGCGCGCCCGCGCTCCCCGGCAGCGCCCAGCGGACCTGGGCCTTGAGCTGGCCGAGGCGCGGCACGGCGATCTCGACGCATTCGCCGATGCGGAAGTCGTGCTCCGCCTCCATCCGGCAACCCTCTTCGGTCATGTCGCTGAGTTTCACCCGCGCCTGGGAGCCGTCGTCGCGGTGCACGACCGCGTCGATCGCGACAGGATGGCGATCCTTGCGTCCGACCCATCCATGCATGCGCTGCATGACGT
>DASSOE010000067.1:0-17348 GCA_035700945.1 Sphingomicrobium sp.
GCTGTAATCGAACGATGCGCCCGCGCCCTTGATCAGCCGGTGCTGCGAAATCGCCTCGAGGATGAGGAGAACAAGGGGCAGCACCTCGATGAACGAGAACATCGTTCCTAGCGGAACCCACAGGCTCGGCCCGCCGCCCCAGTAGAGGTGGTGACCGGTACCGAGCACGCCGCCGAGGAAGATCAGGATCAGCTCGAGGTACACCGACCGCTCGGCGAGCTTGCGCGAGACCAGGCCCAGCGACATCAGCAAATAGGCGCTCATCGCGACCGCGAAGAACTCGAACGATTGCTCGACCCACAAATGGACCACCCACCAGCGCCAGAAGTCGGTGATGGTGAAGCTCTTTTCGATCCCCGTCAGCGGAATCATCCCGAAGGCATAGAGCACGGCGACGTTGATGGTCGCCGCCCAGATCAGATGCTCGAGGCGGATTTTGCCTGTCCAGAACTGCCGTGTCGCAGTGATCAACGTGTCGCGGCTCGGCCATAGCGCGCGGAACATCAGCCCGCTCCAGCTGAGCAGCGCGACGAAAAACAGGATCTGCCAGAAGCGGCCGAGCTGGATGTAGGACAGCCCCTGGTTGCCGAACCAGAACCAGCCTTTGTCGATCACGCCCTGGATGCCGAGGTAATTGCCGACCAGCGCGGCGGTGACGACGAACAGCGACACCCAGAACAGGATGTCGACCAGCAGTCCCTGCCCCTTGGCTTCGCGACCCCCGGCGATCGCCGGGGCGAGGAACAGGCCGCTCGCGATCCATCCGAGTCCGATCCAGATGATCGGCGCCTGGAGGTGGAAGCTGCGCAAGAAGTTGAACGGCAGGATGTAGTTGAGCTGGACCCCGTAGAAATATTCGCGCTCGTAATAGGAGTGCGCCATGATCGCTCCGGCGCCCTGCGACGCAAGGAAGACCAGCGCCACCACCACGAAGTATTTGCCGCACTTCTGCTGGCTTGGAGTAAGGGTCCGATAAACAGCGAGCCCGCGCTCACGCGGCGCGTCGTCGGTCTCGTCGATATATGCGCGATACAGCCATAACACGAAGCCGAACGCGAAGAAGGTGAAGCAGAAGCTGATCCACGTCCAACGGAAGGTGTTGGTGGTCGGCGTGTTCCCGACCGACGGTTCGAATGGCCAGTTTTCCGTCCACGACGTGGTGGGATTATTCGGCCGCCGCGCCACGGTGGTGATCGCCGAGTAGATGATGAAGTCGGCGGTTTGCAGGCGCAGCGCTGGATCGAGACTCTTGGCCGGGACCCACCCGGCCGAAAGGTTCACTGTATTGAGCTTGGTTGCCAGTTCGGCTTGCACGCCGCGAACCGCCTGCGCGACGGCGTCGGGAAGGACGACGGTCGGCTGGGTCAGATCGATGCCCTGCAGCTGCTGCTGCATCTCGGCGGTGATTTCCGCGTCGGTCAGCGCCTCACCGCGCGAGGCCGGTGCCGGCGTCGTTGCAATGGGCGGCGTTCCTTGCGGCCCGGTCTCGGCAAGCGACTTGTTGCCTGGTGACTTGGTCGCGGGCGGCGTCTGGCCTGTACCGGCGAGGCTCTGCTTGGTCAGCACGCCGAGCCGCACCAGGGTCGAGGCGGTGTAATCCTCCCCGAAATAGGATCCCATGCCGTAGATGCTGCCGTAATCCATCAGGTCGGCTTTCTGGAAGCCGCCCTTGCCGGCGATAATATCGTCGGCGGTCATCAGGACATTGCCGGCGCGGTCGGTGAAGGCGGCCGGGTGCGGGGGTGCGGCGCGATAGGTCAGCACCGTCGCCCATGCCATCATCGCGAAGCACAATATGGCGGTGACCAGAAGTACCCATTTCAGGATGTCGCTGACGGGATCGATCGACGCTCCGCCCAATCCCTCGTCACGTACGTCCGCGGCCATCCGTGTCCCCCCTTCTTGCCTGTCCCGTTAACCTGTGGTTCACCCTTCCTTCGCTGTCAAACGCAGCCGGAACGATTGGGTTGCAAGGACCGTTTTGCGCCGCCCAGTGGCTCAGGCGGCCTTGCGAATGTCCCCTTCGTGAACGGGTGACGGAGCGATGCGAGCGCGCTCGACCGGAAGGCCGCCGAGCTCGTTGGCGAAGCCGTGATTGACGTCGCGGTGGTGCGCCTCGTCGGCGCGCACGACCAGCACCACGTCGCGCAGGGTCGCGCTATCCGGCAGGTTCCAATAGCGCTTCGCTATCTCCGGCGCCGGCACGTTGGCGCTGCGGCCCTCGTCGATTTCCTTGAGGTAATGGGTATAGCTGATCACCGCTTCCTCCTCGAAGTAGCCGACGATGCGATGCGCGGTCTTCGACGAGACCAAGTAGAGCGCGAAGAAGGCAAGATAGAAGACCCACTGCACGCCGAGGATGACGAGGCGCTCGAACAAGGTCGGCTTGGCGACCTCGACGAAGGTCATCAGGTGCATCCGTTCGTTTTCCGCCTCGTCCATAAGGGTGCGGATCCAGCCCTTGTCGTCGCACATCCTGCGCAGGCACTTGAGGTGGTTGATGGTCGCCCCGACCATTCCTGGAACGGCCGCGACCGTCTCCAGCACGATCGCGCGGTGGCCGTAGCGCTTGGCGAAGAAGGTGTCGGCGCAAAAGCGCAGCATCTTCGTGAAACCGTAAGCGATGCGGTCGGATGCGCCCTTCGGCGCGTGATGCACGCTGAGGTCGACCATTGGGGCGGACATTTCTCTTCCCTTTCACTCCGCGGCCGCTGGGGCGGCCATTCGATGCGCGCTATTTATGCTGTGCGGCGGAAGCGAAGGATTCGGAAAAGTACCTAGTCGACCGGCGCAGGCGGAACCCGCGGCGGTTGAGCATTGCGAGCAACTTCGCCTAAGGGGCGCCAACTCCCCTCATCGATCAGGAAAAGCATGGGCTTCCGCTGTGGCATCGTCGGCCTGCCGAACGTCGGCAAATCGACGCTTTTCAACGCTTTGACCGAAACCGCCGCGGCGCAGGCGGCGAACTACCCGTTCTGCACGATCGAGCCCAATGTCGGCCGCGTCGCGGTGCCCGACCCGCGGCTCGACCGGATCAAGGAAATCGCCAAATCGGCGCAGGAAATCGAAACGCAGATCGAGTTCGTCGACATCGCCGGCCTGGTGCGCGGCGCGAGCAAGGGGGAGGGCCTCGGCAACCAGTTCCTCGCCAACATCCGCGAGGTCGACGCGATTGTCCACGTGCTGCGCTGCTTCGAAGGCGGCGACGTGACACATGTCGAAGGCAAGGTCGACCCGATCGCCGATGCCGAAACCGTCGGGACCGAGCTGATGCTCGCCGACCTGGAGTCGCTCGAGCGGCGGGTGCCGAATCTCGTCAAGAAAGCGCAGCAGGGCGACAAGGAGGCGAGGATCGAGGCGTCGGTGCTCGGCCAGGCGCTCGACCTGTTGCGTGCCTCGAAGCCGGCGCGGCTGACACAGCCGAAGGACCATGAGGAAGCGAAAGCGCTCGGGCGCGCGCAGCTGCTGACCGCGAAACCCGTGCTCTACGTCTGCAATGTCGACGAAGGCGACGCCGCGAATGGCAATGCGCTGTCTGAGGAGGTCTTCAGGAAAGCGGCCGCGGAAGGCGCGCAGGCCGTCGTCATCTCCGCCGCGATCGAGGCGGAAATAGCCACCCTCCCGGCCGACGAGCGCGACGCGTTCCTCGCCGACCTCGGCCTTCACGAGACCGGGCTCAACCGGATGATCCACGCCGCCTACGCGCTGCTCGGCCTCATTACCTTCTACACTGCGGGCCCAAAGGAATCGCGGGCCTGGACAGTACACAAAGGTGCGAAGGCGCCCGAAGCTGCCGGAGAAATCCACACCGATTTCGAACGCGGCTTCATCCGCGCCGAAACCATCGCTTACGGCGATTACATCGAGTTCGGCGGCGAAGCCGGCGCGCGCGACGCGGGCAAGCTCCGTTCCGAGGGCAAGGACTATGTCGTCCAGGACGGCGACGTGATGCTGTTCCGCTTCAACGTCTAGGGCTCGTTAGGGCGCGCTCCCCTCGCCTCGCGACATAGCATCCAGCTCATGAACGCGGTGACGATGATCGCGACGTAGCTCACCCACATCGGGATGCTGTGCGAGCCGACGATGATCTGGAAGTTGGTGAACAGGCGGATGATGTGGACAATCCCCATCAGCGCGAAGATCGCCGCCGCAATCCATGTGAAAGGCTTCGATCGGGTCATTGGCTCCTCCCCTTGGCGAGTGCCTATAGCCGCTTTGCGGATACTCGGGAATCGGCGCCGAACAGCCGCTGGGAGGCGGGCAGCGTCACCATCACCCACAGCATGCCGAACGACCAGCCGCCGACCACGTCGCTCGGCCAGTGTACGCCGAGCATGACTCGGCTCGCACCGATCAGCAGCGACAGCAGGATCGCCGCTGCGGCGGCGAGCCGGCGCCCGCGCCCCGGACGGGTCAGCGCCAGTGCCAGCGTGAGGTAAAAGATCATCGAGCTTGCCGCGTGACCGCTCGGGAACGACGAGGTCTGGACGATCACCAGGTGCGGCTCGACATCGGGTCTCGCGCGCGCGACCCAGTATTTCTGTGCTTCCGTGAGCGCGCGTCCCACGAAGATGACGAGCAGCAGCCCGAGCGCAATACGGCCGCGCCCGCGGAGCGAAAGCCACGCGGCGGCCAGAATGCCTCCCGACACGAGCACGGCCGGGTCGCCGAGGAATGTGAACGTCCGCGCGGCGGTGACGAGCACGGGCCGCGGTCCTGCATAGAGGCTCGCGGCGATCGTTCGGTCGAACGACCCGACGCCGAGGAGAAGCATCGCCAGCCACACGCAAGCCAGAACGGCGACCGCGGCTCCGTGGCGCAGCTTCGCCGCCGTCATTCGGGCGCACGCCTCAGAAGCGCGTGCCGAGCCTCAGCCCGATCGTGCGGGGCCGTCCCGGAAGGACATAGGCGACGGTGCAGACGCTGCACGCGACGAAGCGCGAGAGCTCGTTGCGCTCGTCGAACAGGTTCGTCGCGAACAACTCGGCGCTGTAATTCTGCCAGTCATAGCCGAAGAACAGGTCAACGAGCGTCGAGGAGTGCAGCTTGCCGAGGATGTCGTTGGGGTTGCTCCCCTCGCCATCCGCATTTCGGCGCACGTCGACGCTGGCGGAACCCTGGTGCGTGATGCTACCCTGCACATGGGCTTTGCCGAGCCACATCGGCCAGCTGTAGCGCGCCGTCGCTGTCCCCTTGAACTTGGGCGTGATCGGCAGCCGCGTTCCATCGGGAGTCACGATCCAGTCGCCCGGCGCCGAGCAGTCCGCCGACGGATCGACCGATGAGTGGCAGATGGCGCCGCTCGTCTTCGCATCGGTGAATGCCGCCGCGGCATTCAGCGACAAGCCGCCGTGGACGTACGAAATGTCGGTCTCGAGCCCGTCGATTTTTGCGTCGCGGCCGTTCTGGATGACGGTCAGGCTGTTCTCGCCGAGGAAGCTGAACTGAAACTTCTTCCAGATCTGGTGATAGACCGCGCCGTTCCACGTCACTGGTCCGAACTCGGTCTTCCAACCCAGCTCGTAATTGGTGAGGAAGTCCGGATCGTATGCCGGCGCGTTCGGCTGCCGGTTGATTCCGCCCGGACGGAAGCCCCGCGACCAGGTCGCGTAGAACATCAGGTGTTCCGCCGGCTTGTAGCGGGCGCTGAGGCGATGCGTGAAGCCGTGACCCTTGCTTTCCCTCGGCACGGCGCGTCCGTTCACGACATTGCCGACATTGGTGCAGGGCGTGCCTGAAACACCTCCCGGGGCGAGTTCCGAATCCTCATCGGCCAGCGACTCCAGTCCGTTGACCGTCAGGCAGCGGCGCACGCCCGAGCTCGCGCCGATGGCGTTCGGCGGTGGCGGGAAGCCGTTCTCCTCGGTGAATGCCGGGTTTCTTCCGAACCCCGCGAAGCCGAACAGGCTGTTGTCGTAGCGGAACAGGCGCCCGCCGGCGATCAGCGTGACCTGGGGCGTTACATCGAACTCGCCCTCGCCGAACAAGGCATAATCCTTGTCCTCGCGGTCCTGGAGCGTCAGCCACACCGTTCCCGGCCAGCCGTTCACCGACAATTGCGGAGCGAGATTGTCGACAAGGTAATTCTGGTAAATGTGGTTCTTCTGGCGCTGGTAGAAAGCGCCGACGATGGCGCGGGCCCGCCAATCCTGCGGCGTGGCGATGCGCAGTTCGTGGCTGAGCTTTTTGAAATGCTCGGTACCGATGATGTACTGGCGCGGGTCGATCGCGTCGCCGGCGGAATCGTAGAAATATTCGTAGTTCGCGAGACCGCCCTTGTTCTCGTAGATCCGGTCGTAGGCGTCGGTATAGTCGGTGTAATCGCCGAGCGAATAGGTCGGGCGGTTCATCCACGCGCCGGCGTAGGTCAGGTCGAAATCCGCGATCTTGCCTTCGATCGTCAGCGCCGCCTGGGTGAACTTGTCGCGGCGATACTCGTCCCCGCGGAAGCGCTGGACGTTGAGGTCGCCCAGCGTCGGATCGAAAGCGTAAAATCCGTCCTGTTTGTAATATTGGTGCATGATCGTCGGCGTGACGACCCAGTTTTCATCGAGGTCGACCTTGAGCGCCGCGCGGCCGCCGTAGGTGGTGACCTCGTTGATGTCGTCGGCGAGGAACGCGTTATTGTTGACGCTGATGCCGTTGCGCACGCAGCCGACGACGTCCGGATCCGTATTGTCGTCGTCTCCGTCGGGTCCCAGCACCTTGTCCCCGCAGAACGTCCGCGTCCCGGGCACATTGTCGATGAAGCCTGCGTCGCGCTGCCAGAATGCGACTCCGCGGAACGCGACACTGGGGGCGATCGGCACGTTGATCATCCCCTCGAGCTTGCCGCCCATGTCGCCGTGCGCGACCTTGTTCACCTCGCCGTCGACACGACCGTACAGGCCTGACAGGTCGGGCTTGTTGGTGATGATGCGGATCGTGCCTGCCTCGCTCGAAGCGCCGTAGAGCGTGCCCTGCGGCCCGGCGAGGCTCTCGATCCGGGCGATGTCGTAGATGTGGACGTCGAGCGCGCCGCCAATCGTCGTCACCGGCTGTTCGTCGAGATAGACGCCCACCGACGGGAGCGAGCCCGAGTGGTTACCGTCGCCGCCGGTCGCGACGCCGCGCATGTACACCACCGTTCCGCCCGACTGCGAGGTGTTGAAACTGACCGACGGCAGCTGCTTGGTATATTCCTCGAAGTTGGAGATGTTGAGCTGGTCGAGCCTGCGCGTGCCGAGGGCGCGGACGCTCATCGGGACATCCTGCAAGAACTCCTCGCGCTTGGTCGCGGTGATGACGATTTCCGTCTGGTCCTGGACCTGGCCGTCCTGCGCCTTCTGCACCTGTGGCGGCGGAGCCGTGACGTCGGTCGCGTTCGTTCCGGGCGCGGGCGACTGGGTTGTCTCGGTCGCGGGCGTCGCATCCACCGGAGGCGGCGTTTGCGCGAAGGCGGGTGATGCGAGTGCGGTGGTCGCGAGGAGTCCGAGCGTGATCGCGCGGATAGAGCAGTCCGTCATCGAATGGCCCCCATTCGGCTTGTCTGTCGGCATTGCGACAGAGCAATCGAGGAAAGTCAACGCCGCCGCTGATGCTGCGCGACGATTGTTCCGCCAGCGTTGCGTTCAGGAAACGGATGCGTCCGGATAGACTTCCGCGACATTGCCAAGGGCCGCCTCGAGCGGGCCCAAATGTGCCTCGTAGCCGCGCCATTCATCAGTGGCATCGCGATAGATAGGCCGCCGCACCTGCTCCGAGCTCGCCGTCCGCACCGCGCGCTCGGTCTTGTGGAACTCAAGACACGCCGGCTCGAAATCGAGGCCGATATGGTCGAGCAGCGCACGCACCTCGGCCTCGGTGTCGTCGACCATCGACTCGTAGGTTACGCGGTGCACGCGCCCGGGCAGCACCTCGTCGACATGCGCCATCAGCCGCACATAGTCGGCGTAGTAGCGGCCGACGTCTTCGAGGCTGTACGTGAATGCCTGCCCCCGCGCGAAATGCTGTCGAAAGTTCGACAGGCAGCAGGCAAGCGGGTGCCGCCGCGCATCGATGATCTTCGCTTTCGGCAGCACCAGCTGGATGAAAGGCACAAACAGCCAGTTGTTCGGAAGCTTGTCGATGAAGAAGGGCTTGTCGGAGCGCCGTTGGACCGAGGCACGCCTGAGATAGTCCTCGCCGGCCTTGCGCCGCTGCTCCTCCGACAGGCCGAGCGCGGATGCGGGGTAGGGCCCCGCGGCGCGCGCGACCGCCGGCAGGTCGGGCAACTCCGAGGTGCCTTCGACCATGGAGTGGGAGGAGAGAATCTGCTCGATCAGTGTCGATCCGGCGCGCGGCATGCCGACGATGAAGATCGGATCGGGCGCTTCGCACCCGCCGGGCCGCTCCTTGAAGGCGTCAGGCGTGAACAGGCGAATGCTTTCGTCCACCTTCTTCCTGATCTCGTCGGATCGATAGGGCTGCTGTTTCAGGCGGAGCGCATTGCCGCGGGCATAATAAGCGAACGCCTCGTCGAAGCGGCCGCGGTCGTGCATCGCCTTGCCGAGCGCGAATTCGAGGTGAAGGCGGTCTTCGTCGGGAAGGCCGCCCGCTTCGAGCGCCTTGGTCATCGCCGCCACGTCGGCATCGTCGAACGTCACCGTCTTGAGGTTCGCGAGGCTCCACCAGGCTTCGCCGAGCGTCGGCCTGAGGGCGATGGATTTGCGATATGCAGCGATTCCGTCCGCCTGCCGTCCAACCGTCTTCAGCATGTGGCCGTAGCTCATCCAGATCTTCGCATGGTCGGGCAGCCGCGCGAGTACATCCTCATAGAGCCGGATCGCCTCGTCGAACTCGCCGACCCGTCCGAGCGTCGCCGCCTTGAGGTTCCAGTGGCCGACGAACTCCGGCTCGGCGGCGAACACGTCGTCGAGCAGCTCCAGCGCTTCGGCGGGACGGCCGGTGCGGCCGAGCAGTAGCGCGAGGTTCGCTTTCGCTGCGGCCCAGCCGGGCGCGAGTTCGACCGCCCGACGGAGCAGGTTCTCGGCGTCGCGCAAGCGCCCGATCCGCGCCGCCAGCTCCGCGAGCATGCGCACCGCCGCGGCGTCGAACGGGTCTTCCTTGAGGTGCGGCTTCAACAGGCGCTCGGCAACGTCGAGCCGGTTCTCGTTGAGCGCGAACGCCGCCTCGATCAGCCGCGGGTGATATCGAGCCGGAAGCGGAGCTTGCGTCGCCACCAGGCGAACCTAGCCGGGACCTCCTCACTTGCAAACGTCCACTGGACGTTCGCGCTCGTCGGTCTCGCGCCAAGCGGCCCGCGCGGCTATGCGCCTGACCATGATCTATTTCGAGGATTTGAAAGTCGGCGCCGAAACCTACTTCGGCTCGTACGAGGTGACGCGCGAAGAGGTCCTCGAGTTCGCGCGCAAGTACGACCCGCAGCCCTTCCACCTTTCCGACGAAGCCGCCGCGAAGACACACTTCGGCCGGCTAGCCGCGAGCGGCTGGCATACCGCGGCGATGACCATGGCGGTAATCGCGCGCCACGTCGTCGAAGATGAGCAGGCGGGCCTCGGCTCGCCGGGTATCGACGAGCTGCGTTGGACGAACCCGGTCTATCCCGGCGACACGCTTCACGTGCGCGGGAAAATCCTCGAGAAGACACCGTCGCGCAGCCGGCCCGAGATGGGCTCGTTCCGGACGCAGACGACGGTCACCAATCAGGACGAGGTGCCGGTGATGCGCTTCACCTCGATCGTCCTGATCCGGCGCAGGCCCGGGCCCGAGGGAGCCTAGCGGTCCTCAATCATCCTTCTTGTTGCGCCGTTTCTGCCGTCGGTCCTCGCGCGTGGTCTGACGCTGCTCGCGGGCCTGCTGGCGCTGCGTGGCATTGGCCGTGCGCCGCTCGAAGCCGCTCCAGTTGGGCCGGACTGTCATTCGCGTCGTGCTGGATGTCCGCAGCGCCGGCGAACGCGATGACCAGTAGGTCCGCTGCCGCGTCGTCATGACGTGGGGCCGCCGGTACGAATCGTACACATAATAGCCCGAGCCCGGATAGTAGTAATTGTCGTACCAGCCGAAGTACGGGCTGCCGTAGCCGCTGCCGTAATACGAACCGAAACCGCCATAATAACCCGGATAGGTGCCATAGCCGCCGTACGGGCCATAGCCATAGCCGCCGTACGAGCCGTAGCCGTAGCTCGACCCGACGCCGACCGAGAGCCCGCCGTAAGGACCGTAGCCGAGGCCGCCATAGGCACAGCCGCCGAGCGCCAGCGCACCTGCGCCGAGCAGAGAAATGTAGGGAATACGCATGGTTACTCCTTCCCGATCGAGTTCGGGGATGGAGCGGAAACGATTCCCGAGAGGCGCCGTTCCTGAGCGCGCCTATTTCGGCTCCGGATAATCGTAGTGGAACGGATCGCTCGGCAGCGGCTGCGTTGGAAGCGGCGGCCGCGGCAGCTCCTTGTCGCTGTTCGCCGCCTCGAGCAGTAGCCCCGCCAGAACCACGGATGCCTGCCGGAGGTCGTCGGCCTTCATATGATCGAGCGTGTCGATGCTCGAATGGTGGACTCGGCTCTCGTAGTCGAGCGGGTCCTGAATGAATTGGAATCCCGGGATGGCGACCGCCTGGAACGGCTCATGGTCGGTGCCCGTCGTGGGTCCTGCCACGACCTCGGTCGCGCCCATGTCTGCGAAGGGGGACAGCCAGTCCTTCAGCAGCGGCGCCGCGGCGGCATTACCCTCGGCGTAGATGCCGCGCACTTTGCCCGACCCGTTGTCGATGTTGAAATAGGCCTTCAGCGCCCCGTAACCGGCGAGCGGCGTCAACGGATAGCGGCGGATCGTCTCGTCCCACAGCAGGTTGTGCCCGGGTCCGTAGATCGGCGGGCGGCTCGCAAGATGCTGCTGGACGTAATTGGCCGAGCCGTAGAGCCCCTGCTCCTCGCCCGACCACAGCGCGAAGCGGATCGTGCGCTTCGGCCGGACGCCGAGCTGGCGGAGGATCCGCGCGGCCTCCATGACGACGACGCTTCCCGCGCCATTATCCGACGCACCGTCGGCGGCGACCCAGCTGTCGAAGTGCGCGCCGGCCATGACATAGCCGGCCTTGGGGTCCGTCCCTGGGAGGTCGGCGATGATATTGTAGGCCTTGCCGTCGCCATCGAGATAACGGACGTCGCTGGTGACCTCGAGCACCGGGTTCTCGCCCATCTTCGCCATGCGCGCGACGCGGCGGTAGTCCTCGGCGGCAATCTCGAGCGTCGGCAGCTTCGGCGCGTCCGCGATCGAATGCTGATAACCCTCGCCGAACACCAGCTTGCCGTCCCGGCGCGCCTTGCGCACGATGGCAAGCCCGCCCTCCTGCGCGACGAACTTGTCGAGCTGGCGGTAGAAATCGATCCGCTTGAGGAACCCGTTCTCCTCCTCCGGATCAAAGTGCGGCACCTGGAACTTGTCGTCCCTCGCGATTTCTTCGGCCGTCAGGCGGCGGAACGGCGCGGTGGCGGGCTCGCTGCCTTCGCCCGGCAGACTGACGAGTACGATCTTGCCCGAGAGCTTGCCGCGATAGGCGGCGAAATGCTCAGGCCGGTCCATCGGCGCGACGACGACGGGGGCGCGCAGCGTGCCGTTGGTCGGCGGCGTCCACGCAACCGGAATGGCGGTCAGCTGGATCGGGCGCGGCGAAGCCAGGCGCACGCTCGAGCTCACGAGGTCCCAGCCGCGTCCGAAATCGAAGCCTTCGCGATGGACGTTGCTGAGCCCGTAGCTCGTCAGCTTGGCGATCGCCCAGTCCTCGGCCTTGCGCATATTGGTCGAGATGGTGAGGCGCGGGCCGATGCCGTCCATCAGCTCGTGCGCGGTGATCATCACCTGGCTGCGGTTCATCCCTTCGTCGACGATGCGCGCGGTGTCGGGCGTCGCGGCGGATGCCGCGCTCGCCAGCAGCAATGCCGCCGATGTCAGCAAAAGCGAATTGAACCTGGTCACGTGCCCTTCCCCTCGACGGCCTCAACGGAAAACCGCCGGCGCGCTACTCAGCACGCCGGCGGCAGAATCTCAATCGCTACGGTGGACTAGCCCGCGACTCCGGCCTTGGCCTTCGCGCGACGCGACTTCGCCCGGTTCTCGGGGTCGAGCGGACCAGTCGGCCGCACCCTCCGCTTCGCCTCGCCCCATAGCTGGTGATAAGCGAAATAGCCGAGGATCGTGCCGATGAGCAGGAAGATCGCGACCGCGAAGCCGGCCGCTCGGCGCGCCGTCAAGTTGGGCTCGGCCGTCCACACCAAGAAGGCCGAAACGTCCCTCGACATCTGGTCGATGGTCGCGGGCGTTCCGTCCGCATAGGTCACCTGCCCATCGGCGGTCAGCGGCGGCGGCATCGCGATGTTGAGGTTCGCGAAATAAGGGTTGTAGTGCAGCCCCTCCGGCGTCTTGGCGTCCGGGAACTTCTTGAGAAGCTCGGCCGGCTGGTTTTGGTACCCGGTGATCAGCGAGTGGACGTAGGCCGCGCCGCCCTCGCGCGACTTGGTGATCAGCGACAGGTCGGGCGGAAGCGCGTTGTTGTTCGCAGCGCGCGCCGCGACCTCGTTCGGGAACGGCGACGGGAAGGTGTCGGACGGAAGCGCCTTGCGCGTCGCCGCCTCGCCGGTGTCCGGATTGATCGAGGGGACCTGCGTCTTCCAGTCGGACGCGATCTTCTTGATCTCCGCCTCGCTGTAGCCGAGGCCCGCGAGGTCGCGGAACGACACCAGGCTGAGGCTGTGGCACGCCGAGCAGACCTCCGAATAGACCTGGAAGCCGCGCTGTAGCTGCGCCTTGTCGAACCTGCCGAAGGGGCCGTCGCTCGCGAGGTGCAGCGGCTCGGGATGCTTGTGGAATTCCTCCGCCGCGAGCGGCGTCGGCGGGTTCGTCACCCACTCCGAGATGCCGCTGATCATCGAGATCAGCAGCACGATGGCAAAAACCGCGCCGATGAAGCCGAGAATGAAACGCATGCTTTCCCTGTCCCCTTACTCGGCTGTCGCGGTTGCGGTGCTGCCGGGCCGCGGCTTGCTCCCGATCGGCGCTGACTCCGCCTCCTCCCCGTGAAGCACGGAATCGCTGATCGAGCGCGGCAGCGGAAGCGGCGTTTCGAATGCCGAGACCAGCGGCAGGACCACGAGGAAGTGGAGGAAGTAATAAGCCGCCGCGAGCTGGCTGATGACGTTGCGCATCGGGGTCGGCGCGCCACCGCCGGCCCAGCCGAGGATGAGCACGTCGATCACCAGCAGCCAGAAGAACCGCTTGAACACGGGGCGGTACGATCCAGAGCGAACCGGCGATTTGTCGATCCACGGCAGGAAGAACAGCAGCAGGATCGAGAAGAACATCGCCAGCACGCCCCACAGCTTCGCCGGGAGGATGAAGTCGACGGTGAAGGAGCGCAGGATCGCGTAGAATGGCCAGAAATACCATTCGGGCACGATCTCCGCCGGCGTCGCGAGCGCGTTGGCTGGAATGTAATTGTCGGGGTGCCCGAGATAGTCGGGCGCGAAATAGGTGACGATGGCATAAGCCAGCAGCACCGCGCCCGCGAACCAGCCGTCCTTGGCGGTGTAGAAGGGATGGAACGGCAGCGTGTCGCGCTCGTCCTTCACGTCGACGCCGGTCGGGTTGCCGGAACCCGGAATGTGCAGCGCCCAGATGTGCAGGATGACGACGGCCGCGATCACGAACGGCAGCAGATAGTGGAGCGAGAAGAAACGGCCCAATGCCGCCTGATCCGGGGCGTAGCCACCAAGCAGCCACACCCGCAGCGGCTCACCCACGAGCGGGAAGGCCGAGAAGAAGCCGGTGATGACCTGCGCGCCCCAGTAGCTCATCTGCCCCCAGGGAAGGACGTAGCCCATGAAGGCCGTCGCCATCATCAGCAGGTAGATGACGAGGCCAAGCATCCACACCAGCTCGCGCGGCGCCTTGTACGATCCGTAAAAGAGCCCCCGGAAGATATGGATGTAGGTCACGATGAAGAAGAAGCTGGCCCCATTCATGTGCGCGTAGCGGAGCAGCCAGCCGGCGTTGACGTCGCGCATGATCAGCTGGTTGACCGAATTGAACGCACCGTCGACCGAGGCGGTGTAGTGCATCGCGAGGACAATTCCGGTGACGATCTGGATGGTCAGGAAAATCCCCGCGAGGACCCCGAAATTCCACCAGTAATTGAGGTTGCGCGGCACCGGGTAACCGCCGCCGATCGCTCCATAGACAACGCGCGGCAGCGGCAGCCGCTCGTCGATCCAGCGCATCAGGGGATGCTTGGGTTCGTAGGGCTTCGCCCAGGAAAAGCTCATTCGTTCACTTCCCCTTTGCGCCGATCATGACCGTCGTCGGCGATGTGAATTCATAGTCCGGCACGAGGAGGTTCTTGGGGGCCGGGCCGACGCGGATGCGCGCGGCCGTGTCATATTCCGAGCCGTGGCACGGGCAGAAATAGCCGCCGAACGGGCCGCGGTTCTCGCCTTCCCCGATACCCAGCGGGACGCAGCCCAGGTGCGTGCAGACGCCGAGCGTGATCAGCCAGTTCTGCTTTCCGGGCTTCGTCCGCTGCGCGAGCGTCTCCGGGTCGCGCAGCGCCGACAGCGGCACCGCGTTCGCTTCGGCGATCTCTTTCGGCGTCAGGTTGCGGACAAATACCGGCTGCTTGCGCCAGCTGACCTTGATGCCCTGGCCGGACTGCACCTTCGAAATGTCGACCTCGGTCGTCGCAAGCGCGAGCACGTCGGCCGACGGCGACATCTGGACGAACAGCGGCGCGAGCGCGACGACGCCGCCCACGCCCGCGAAGCTGACGGCGGCGACATTCAGGAAGTCGCGGCGTCGGACTCCTTCTTCGCCGTCGATCGGACCTGCGGTCTGCGAAACCTCAGCGGACCCTGCCTTGGTGGCCATCATTCCCCTTTTGTGACGCGATTGACTGCACCTGCCGGAAGGCATGTGAGCAGGCTCGCTCCGGGCCGAAGCCGGACCGAATGGGCGGTCTGATAGCGACGGGTTCCGGGTCTGTGAAGGGGCTGAAAGCCTCTTTCCCGCGGTAGCGGGTGCGCTTCAGCGGGGCTCGAGCACCTCGAGCAGGATGAGGCTCAGGATGTGCAGGCCGACGATGGCGCCGAGTATAAGAGCGAAAGTCTTGCTGGTCCCCACGAGGGGCGCGGACAAGGCCACGAGCAGCGCCGCGACCACGGTGCCACGGGCGAGCCACATCAGCGGCGGTGCGGGGTTGAGGAGCCAGAACCACAGGATTCCGTCGCGGTACCGGAAACGGAAATCGACATAGCTGAAATGGATGAGCGCAACCGCTACGACCAAGGCGACTGTAATGAGGATCGACTGCATCCGTCCGAAACTCGCATGCGGCGCAATCAGGTGCAACTTTCGCGCCGACTCAGCTTGCGATGGCGACCTGTTCCGGAGTGAGCGCCTCCGTCCGTCGTCCGGCCATCGCCGACCGCAGCATCAACGCGGCGGCGTAAAGCACGACAAGGATCACCAGCCAGCGCAGCAACTCGATGGGCATCGATTTCACGATGAACGCGGCGACCAGGACCGCGGGAATTCCGCCGATGCCGAGCCCGACGACGACCCTGAGGTCCATCCGGCCCATCTGGATATGCCGGATGCAGGCGCCGCCCCCCATCGCCGCGGCGCCGGCCGCCATGATCGGGAAAATCAGCTTCGGATTCATGCCCATCAGGCTCAACGTCACCAGCGTCGGCGCATAATTTCCGACGCCGAAGTTCAGGAGCAGGCCGAACACGAAATTCGCCGCGATCGCGGCAATAGTGAGGCCCATCGGCAGGCCGGCGGCCGTCCCTCCCGCCGGGAACAGATGCAGATTGGACATCGCATAGGCGGCGGCGGCGAGCAGGAGAGCGATGCCGACGATCAGCTGGACGAGCCAGACTCGCGCGCGGACGACCAGCGGCGCTCCGACCAGCCCGCCGAGCAGCACCGCGACGGCACATCCGACCAGCAGCACCGGGTCCACCCCGACTCCGAGCAGGATCAGGAAGATGATGCTCTCCACGAACACCGGCGGAGTCAGGCCGACCAACATCGTCGGCGGGATCAGCCGGTCCGGCACCAGATTGCGGAACTTCATCCAGGCGGCGGTCGGCGCGAACGAGCCGATCCCGAGCGTGTCGAAGAAGCTGACGACGGCGCCGAGCAGGACGGCCTCGAGCCGCGGCACGGCGCGCTGCGCAACCGCGGCCCTGAGCAGGACCGCGCCGAACACGACGGCGGCGAGGATGATCGGGACCAGCAGCGCAATGACCATCGGCTCGGCTCCCTGCCCTCCCAGTCGCGCTCCGATGCTAGCGGATCGGCGGCAACGCACAACCGCGCCGGCGAGCCGTGAAATATTCGCGGCACCCATGACTCGGCGATGCGGATCGGGAATCTGAACTCCCAGCTCGAATCGTCGCAGCATCATTCCCGCGAAAGCGGGAACCCAGGGGGGCGTTCGGTTAGAGCTCAGGTTTTTGTGGCTGGTCCCCGCTTTCGCGGGGATGACGAAAGAGAGATCGAAAATGGCGAACGACGCGGGCACGATCCTTTCGCGGATCAAGGACGACGAGATCGACTGGGTCGACCTCCGCTTCACCGACCCCAAGGGCAAGTGGCAGCACCTGACCATGGCGTCAGCCGTCATCGACGAGGACATGCTGACTGACGGCTTCATGTTCGATGGAAGCTCGATCGCAGGCTGGAAAGCGATCAACGAGTCGGACATGATCCTCAAGCCCGACCTCGACGCCGCTTATGTCGACCCGTTCAGCGCGACTCCGATGCTCGTGCTGTTCTGCAATGTCGTCGAACCCTCGACCGGCGAGCTCTACGGCCGCGACCCGCGATCGACCGCGACCCGTGCCGAGGCCTATCTCAAGCAGACCGGCGTCGGCGATACCGTCTTCGTCGGCCCCGAAGCCGAATTCTTCATGTTCGACGACGTCCGCTTCGAGGACACGTACAACGCCTCCTGCTTCCGCATCGACGACATCGAGCTGCCGACCAACACGATGCGCGAATATGAAGGCGGCAACCTCGCCCACCGGCCGCGGGCGAAGGGAGGCTATTTCCCCGTCGCACCGGTCGACAGCGCAATGGACATCCGCGGCGAGATGGTCGCGACGATGCTCGAGATGGGGCTGCCGATGGACAAGCACCATCACGAGGTCGCCGCGTCGCAGCACGAGCTCGGCCTGACCTATGGCGCGCTCGTCGAAACGGCCGACCGGATGCAGGTCTACAAATATGTCGTGCACATGGTCGCTCACGCCTACGGCAAGACCGCGACCTTCATGCCCAAGCCAATCGCCAGGGATAACGGCTCGGGAATGCAC
>DASSOE010000068.1:0-8415 GCA_035700945.1 Sphingomicrobium sp.
CGCGGCTTCGCCGGCGCCGCGGCCGACGTCGCGGTGCTGCTGACCGAGCGCGGACTCGGCGGGGGCGACGCCGATTTGGAGGTGCGGCACCGTCGCTGGCGCGGAGACCGTTCGCCGCGCGCCGTGGCCGCGCGAAGAATGGCTAAACGGTGGGCGCACATCACACCCTCCCCCCTCCGCGGGGGAGGGTCGACTCATGCGAAGCATGAGCGGGGAGAGGGGCCGACGCAGGCACGCCCCCTCTCCCTTCCGCCGCTTCGCGGCTCCCTCCCTCCCCCGCAAAGGGGGGAGGGATTGGGCAAAGCCCTCGCCCTCGCCTTCCCCGACCGCGTCTCGCGCCGCCGCGACTCGTCCGGCGAGCGCTGGCAGTCGGTCGGCGGGCGCGGGTTCCGGCTCGATCCGGCAACGCCGCTGGCGAGGAGCGAATGGCTCGCGGTCGGGGAAGTCGCGGGTCACGCGTCGGGCGCCCGCATCCTTTCCGCAGCGCCGCTCGACGAACGCGAGCTGCTCGATCTTTTCGGCGATCGGATCGAGATCCGGCACGACGGCGCATTCGACCCGGCGACCGGATCGGTGACGCCGACCCGGAGTCGGCGCCTCGGCGCGATCAGGCTGTCGAGCGGCCCCGACCCCGCGCCGGATCCCGCCGCAATCGAACAGGCGTTGCTGAAAGGCGTGCGCGAGCATGGCCTCGAGCTTCTGCCGTGGGACGAGCCTGCCGTTGAGCTGCGGCAACGCGCGGCATTCGCGCACCGCTTCGATCCCGGAATTGCGCCACTGGACGATGAAATGCTGCTCGCTCGCGCCGACGAATGGCTGGCGCCCCTGCTGGCGGGAAAGCGCCGGCTGGCCGACGTGTCCGGACTCGCCGCTGCGCTGCGGCAGCTGCTCGGCTACAGCGCCGGACAAACGCTCGACCGGCTTGCACCCGCCGACTTCGAGAGCCCGGCCGGGAGCCGCCACAGCATCGACTATTCCGCAGAGGCCGGCCCGACGGTCGAGGTCCGCGCGCAGGCGCTGTTCGGCCTTTCGCTGCACCCGGCCATCGCGAACGGCGCCGTCCCGCTGACCCTCGTCATCACCTCTCCCGCCGGACGGCCGATCCAGACGACAAGGGACCTGCCCGGCTTCTGGGCCGGAAGTTGGCGCGACGTCGCGAAGGACATGCGCGGACGCTACCCCAAGCACCCGTGGCCGGACGATCCAGCGTCGGCCGCGCCGACGCTTCGGACCAAGCGGGCGTCTTGATTAGTCGGCCGCTTTTCGCCAACTGCGCCGCCATGACCATCGCCCGCATTTCCGAGCAGGAGCGCAAGACCACGCAGTCGGGCAAGGCGAACGCCGGCAAGTGGATCCTCGAGTTCGAGCGCCAGCAGCCCCAGCGTCCCGACCCGCTGACCGGCTGGAACGGGTCGGGCGACACCAACACACAGGTGCGGATCGCCTTCGAATCGAAGGAGGCGGCGATCGCCTATTGCGAGAAGCATTGCCTCGCCTACCACCTGGTCCCCGCGCCGCCCGTCCGGCTCAAGATTCAGGCCTACGCCGACAATTTCCGTTGAGCTTCGCCCGTAGCGGCGGCACAATAGGCCGCCGAGCTAGGGGGAGTGCTGCGTTCATTCGACGTCAGGCTGGTGGTCGGCACCAGGCCTGAAGCAATCAAGCTGGCGCCTGTTGCGCACGCGCTCGCCGGGCGCGGGCTTGCGCCGACGCTCATCCTCACCGGACAGCATGCAGGCCTCGATCCCGCGGATTTCGGCCTCGGCGGCTTTCCGGCGGAGCGGCTCGATTGCCCGGGCGAGGAAGACCCGCACCGGCATGTGGGCGTCGTGACCACCGCGCTTCTGCCGGTCCTCGCCGACGCGCCCGACCTGCTCGTCGTCCAGGGCGACACCTCGAGCGCGCTCGGCGCGGCGCTCGGCGGCTTCACCGCGGGCGTGCCGGTGGCGCATGTCGAGGCCGGGCTGAGGACGCACGACCCGCTGCTGCCGTGGCCCGAAGAGGAATATCGCACCGCGATCGACGCGCAGGCCGACCTGCTGTTCGCGCCGACGGAAGCCGCCGCGGCGAACCTGCGGGCGGAGCAGGCGCCGGGCGAAATACTGGTCACCGGGAATACGTCGATCGACGCCGTCATTGCGCTCGAAGCGACGCTGCCGCTTCCGCAACCGAGACGGGGTGCGCTCCCGCGGCTCCTGGTCACCGCGCACCGCCGCGAATCATGGGGCGAAGGGCTGGCGTCGATCGCCGCAGCGCTGCGCGATCTCTCGATCGAGGTCACCATCGACTTCGTGCTTCACCCCAATGCGCACGTGGCGGCGAACATGCGCGAGCTCCTCGGTGGGCTTACGAACATCGGCCTGCTCGAACCCTGCAGCCACCACGAGCTCATCCGGCGCATGCGCGATGCGGACCTGGTGCTCAGCGATTCGGGCGGGATCCAGGAAGAAGCACCCGCACTAGGCGTGCCGCTGCTGGTGCTTCGTGAGAAGTCCGAGCGTCCGGAGGGCCTGGCATGCGGCAGCGCGATCCTCGTCGGGACCTCGGCCGAGCGGATAGCCGGCGAGGCACGGCGCCTGCTCCGAAGTCCGGGGGCGCTGGCCGCCATGCGCCGCCGCCGCTTCCCTTACGGCGACGGAAAATCGGGACCGCGCATTGCTGCGATTATCGAGGAGTGGCTGAAGAGGCGAGCGTGAGCTGTCACCAGTTTCTTCAGCATGCCCCGGCATGCAGGAACCTGGTGACCCCTACGGGACTCGAACCCGTGTTTTCGCCGTGAGAGTACCATTTTGGTTCGTTTTAAACGTGCTTGGACGCCGGTGGATACTTGTGCAACTGTAACTCTTTTGGTACAATTCTCGAATACATCCAACCACGTCCATCGCTGTATATTTGGGAAAAATTGGGGACGTTTTTGGAGCCCGAGAATGCCACGAATCGTACGGGAAGCAAGACTGCAGGAACGCTCGGCGCGTGCCCGCCTCGCTGCTCGGCACCACCCCTATTGGCGGTCGATCTCGCAGGGACGCCATCTCGGCTATTACAAAGGTCGGCGCAGCTGTTCCTGGATCGCCAGATGCTTCGATCCGAACGAGCGCGAGTATCTGACGAAACCGCTGGGAGCGGCGGACGATCACTTCCCGTCGGACGGAACGACGATCCTGAACTGGAAAGAGGCGCTGGAGCAGGCGCTCGAGTGGTTCGACACGCTCGCTGCCAATCAATACAAGCGAGCCGACACCTATACCGTCGGCGACGCGCTCGATGACTATCTAGAGACGTTCACCGGCAAATCCCTCGAGAAGACGCGCCACACGATCGAGCGTCACATTCGTCCGGCGCTCGGCCACCGGAAAGTGACGGAACTCACGACCGCGGAGCTTCGCAAGTTCCAGGCTGACATGGCGACGCGCCCGTCCGTCTACCGCGCAAACCGCTCAGGCTTCGCCAAGCCTCGCCCCGAAGACGCCGACAGCGTCCGGCGCGGCAAGGCCAACGCAAACCGAATCTTCACACCCTTGAAGGCAGCGCTTAACCGGGCTTTCAACGACGGCCGGGTTCCGGACGACACGGCATGGCGCCGAGTGAAGCCGTTTGCGAAAGTGTCCGTCGCACGCATCCGCTATTTCACGCCCGCCGAGATCGAGGCGCTCCTCGATGCAGCGGAGCCCTGGTTCAGGAAGGTCATGCAGGCTGCGCTCTTCACTGGCGGGCGCTGGTCGGAAGTCTATCAGATCAAGGTGCGCGATCTCGATCTGCGCAGCGGAACCGTCCACTTCCCTGAAACGAAGAGCGGCCGGCCCCGCTACGTCCATCTCACTGATGACGGCATCCGGTTCTTTGCACGCTGCTCCACCGGCAAGGGTCTCGCCGACCTGCTTTTCCTGAACCAGCACGGCCGGCCGCTTGGACCCTCTCACCAGATCCGGCCTATGGCAGAGACCTGCGCAAAGGCCCGGGTTGAGCCCGCGGGATTTCATATCCTGAGGCATACCTATGGTTCGACGCTGGCAATGGCGGGCGTCCCGCTGGCCGTCGTCGCGGAATCCATGGGCCACGCCGACGAACGGATCACGCGCAAGCATTACGCGCATCTTTCGCCGTCCTATGTTCGGGATACGGTGCGTGCCGGCCTCGGCAGGCTCGGATCGTTCGCCGGCGGGGCGCTTCGGCTGCTCGAAACTGCCTGAGGGCACCTGGCTTTCGGCGACCAGCCTTACGCGATTTTACGCATAAGCAGACGTTATGCTGCTTATCGCATAAGACGATTCATGCTCTTGCGCCTGTCCATCGACGACATTCGTAAAGCATCCAAGCCAGCCTTCCGACCGGTCGAACGCGTCGTCCGGTGCCCCGCGCCGCATACCCATCAAGTTGTCAGCGGCGCTGCGCGCGACCGTCTGCGCCGCCTCGAAGCCTGACCTCGTCCCCGCCTGCTGGCGGCGCCGGCCCGATCGCGGATGAAGTTCCTTCGACGTGCCCGTAGACGAAGCGGCGAAGGCTCCCGACGAGGATCAAGGTCGAGCTTCCGACCTTCGCGAACTCGATGTCACCGCTACGCATCAGCTCGTAGAGCCGCGAGCGGCTGAGGCCGGTCAGCCGCACCGCTTCGGGGATCTTGACGCTGATCGGCTCGGCGGCGCGCGGCTCGACCCGTCCGCCGGTCACGACGAAGGCCCCTTCTTGCGCCGCGCGGCAAAGGCCCGGTCGCTTTCGAGAAAGCTCGCGAGCATCGCCGGAATGAGATCCTGCACGCGTTCGGCCTCGCCGTAGGTCTCGCGGTACATCTCCGCATATGCGGAAAGCGCCTGGTTCAGGTGCGGGGAAATACCGATCGTGACCTTCACCGGAGTCCGGTCCGGAAGCTTCGCCAGCTTGAGATCGGCCATTATCCTCTCCACGGTTGAAGTATCAGGTCCTGGTTGACCACGGCCCGGACCGGCCAGCCGGGCCGCACGGTGATTGTCGGCTGGACATCCAGGTTGCGCGAGGTGATCCGGTCGCCCGCGTGCGCGGCGTTCTGCTGCGCGGACTCCCGGATTGCGCGAACGAGATCGCTCTCGCTGCCGCCGAGGCTGAGCTGCGTGGCGACGCCGAGGAGTGTCGAAAGGCCGATTCCTTTGAGCAGCTGCCAGCCGTGAAGATCGACGCCGTCGGCGAGCCCCGAGTAACCCGACACGTCGGCGGCCGGCATGTTGCCGAGGCCAAACGACGAACCGTCGGGAAAGACGATCCGGTTCCATACGACGAGCGCCCGCCGCTGGCCGTAGGCAACGACGCTGTCGTAGCTGCCGACGAGGCGAGCGCCCTGGGGAATGAGAATCGTCCGGCCGGTGGCGCTGTCACGGACATTCTCGGTGACCTGCGCGAGCACAATGCCGGGCAGGTCGGAGTTGAGGCCGGTGATGAGGCTCGCGGGAATGACCGTCCCCGCGCTGAGGGTCCACGGCGACGACGCTCCGCGCAGCTCGTGCGGGTTGATCTGGCTGTCGGCGGATCGCGCGAAATCGATCCTGTGCTGCTGCGCGGACCGAGCCGGACCCTCACCCGCCGCGGCGACCGCCTCCGGCGCGGCAGGCACCGGCCGTTCTGCGGCGGGCGCGGGGGATGCTGCGTCGGCCAGTTGCACCAGCACGGGCGAGGAACGCGCAGCCAGTCGGGCAGCCGCCTGCCGCTGCCGTTCCGCCTCGACCCTTTGAGCCTCCGCGGAACTGTCGAGGGAAGCCGGGGGATCCGCTTCGAGCCTTCGCTGCTGCTCGAGGATCGGCCGTCCGAGATCGCCCGGCAGCGGCGGCCCGAGGCGCGGCACGTCGCCGTAACTGCTCGGTACGTCGGCGAGGGCATCGCCGCCCTCCCCCGCCGGCTCGTCGCTTCCGATCGAGCTTGCCGCCTTGCGGAAGCTCGGCGGCTCGAGCGCCAGCCACGAAAGCGTGACCAGCGACGCGGCCACGGCGCCCGAGAGGCCGATGATGAGGCCACGGCGGAACCGCACCGCCGGGCGCGGCGATCCGCGCAGGACGAGCGTCTCGGGATCATCCTTCGGCGGCGGCGCCGGCTCATCCTGCCCGGCCGGGCCGCTCACTTCGCCCTCCGGCGGTCGCGGACGATTCGGACGATCTGCTGGCGGCGCTCGCCGAGCCGCAGCTCGGCCGCTGCGAACAGCCGGTCGACCACATAATAGCGCCCGCGGATGCGATAATTGACGAGCTCGGCGCGGCCCTTGTCACCGACGACGAACAAAGGCGGCGCCTCACCCTGCCCGAATGCCGGCGGAAACTCGATGAACACCTGACGCCCGTCGTCGAAGGCGCGGACCGGCCGCCACGGCGGATTGTCACCCTCGATGCGATAGTCGAAGTTGAGCGAGTCGACGGCAACCCCGGCCGCGACAGGTGCTCCGGCCGTGCCGCGGAGCGCGAGCAGCGCATCGTCGGGGTAGGTCCAGGCGATGCTCGCCATCGCCGTCTCTGCATGGCTCTCCGCTTCGACATGATAGACCCGGCGATCGGTTGCGATCACGAGATTGGTCCTGAGTCCTGCTGCCGAGGGCTTCACCAGGATGTGCGTCCGGCGTGCCGCGCCGCTGCCGCTGGCGGTGTCGCCGATCACCCAGCGCACCGTGTCGCCTGCGGCGACCGAGACCAGGCTTTCGCCGGGCTGAAGCGCGATGTCGCTGACCTCTCCGGGAGCGGTGTAGAGGCGGTAGAGCGCGCCCTCGGCCCACGGGTAGACCTGCACCGCGCCGACATAGCCGGCGGCGGCCGGCTCGCGGACTGCTGCGCCATTGGCGGCCTCCACCTGGGCGAGGGGCGATCCGCCCGGCCTTGCACGCTGCCGTCGGGACGATTTGCCAGCAGGCGCCGCAGCGTTGCGGAGGGGCGCGGCGGCCAGTGCCGACGGGCTCGCCTGCACGGCCCGCCGATCGGGGAGCAGCACCGCCGCGAGAAACTCGGCCGGGGGCGGCGCCGCGGACGCCGCGCAGGCGCTCAGCGTTGCGAGAGACACGATCGTCAGAATTGCGGGGCGCATCATATGCTGTTCCTTGTCGAGGTGATGGGCGGGGACGCCGGAAGCGCGGGATCGAGCGGCGAGCCGAGCGGGACGCCCGGCTCTGTTGCCGGCGGAGCCGGGGCGGGAGCGCTCGCGTCGAGCTCACGGCTCCAGTCGATCGCGTCGACGTAGAGCCCGAGCGGGTTCTTGCGCAGGGTCTCGGCGGAAGAGGGCGGCCGGATCGCGACCGACAGGATGGCCGTCCAGCGGCTAGTTCCCGCGAGGTTGGCCCGCTCATATCGTGTCTCGGTCCATTTCACCTGGAACGAGCGGTCGGACGCGCGGACGACGCTGGTCACCTGAACCGACACGGTCCGGGTCCCCGCCCCGCCGAACGGATCGGCCTCGCGCGCATATTGATTGAGGAAGCGCGCGCCGCGTGCCGTCGCGAAATCATAAGCCGAAAGCCAGTTTCGGCGCATCAGCACGGGGTCGAGCGAAATCGAGCGGACGTCGGTGACGAAGCGCGCGAGATGCCACGCGATCTGCGGATCGGTCGGACGATAATTCTTCTCGGCGGGCTCGATCGCCCTCGGCTCGCCGAGGCGGTCGACCTCGACCACGTAGGGAACGACCCGGCTCTGCATCGACTGCCACAGGAGCCCGCCGGAAAGCCCGGCCGAAAGCAGGAGCCCGCCGAACGCGATCAGCCGCCAGTTGCGGGCCTGGACCCGCGCGGAGCCGATGCGCTCGTCCCACTGCTGGGCGGCACGCTGATAGGGCGTGACCGGTTCGGGCGTTCGCCCGTAGCGCTGCACTGCGCGCCTGAACTTCATCGTCTATTCCTCCCTTTCCCTGATGTCCGGGTTGGCGGCGGCCCCGCCGCGATCGCCGTCGCGGATCGCCTGGAGCGCGACATGGCGATGGTGGCGAGCGGTCTGTTCAGAGCGCAGCCGCCGCGCCCACTCGGGCGCGCCGCTTGCGGCGCCCGCCGGCGCCTCGGGCACGGCGCGCATGCGCGATGCGCCCGCGAGCAGGGCGGCCCGCTCGCCGCGCTCGGCGGCCGCGCCGAGGCCGGCGGTGTCGCGGAGTTTGTGCCCGGCGGCCGCGCCTCCGGCGCCCGCGACTGCGCGAAGCCCCGCGCCGACGCCCCCCGAGCCCGACGTCTCCTGGCCGAGCCGGTAGGATGCCGACGCCGCGGCCCCCATCGACGTGCCGGCACGAACCGCCCCGAGCCCTGCGCTTCCGATCGCGCGGGCGCCGCCGGCGGCAGCGGCGCCGCCCACCGCGAGGGTCCCCACCGCCGCAGCCGCGGTGCCGACCGCCGCGCCGGCGCCGAGCTGAGGCGCTCCAGCAACCAGCCCCGAGGCGATTCCCGGACCGAATATTCCGAGCCCGAGCAGCGCGAGGCTCGCGAGCACCAGG
>DASSOE010000069.1:0-27408 GCA_035700945.1 Sphingomicrobium sp.
GACGACCCCGGCGAGGAACATGGCGACAGCGCCCATGACCCGCGCCCTGTCCCGACGGGCACCGGCGGCTACCATCCGCACGAAAGCCCGCTCACCATCCTCGTGCCGATCGCGCTGCTTGCGCTTGGCGCGCTCGCCGCCGGGCAGCTGTTCCACAACATCTTCGTCGATGCCGAGCGCGCACCCGAATTCTGGCGCCAGAGCATCGCCTTCAGCCAGCATCTCGCCCATGCCGCGCATGAGGCGCCGCTGTGGGTGAAACTGTCGCCGACGATCGTGATGCTGATTGGCCTGTGGATCGCGTGGAACAATTACATCCGCCGGCCGGGCGCCGCCGACGCGTTCGTCGGCTACTTCCCCGGCGTCTACCGGTTCGTCTCGAACAAATGGTATTTCGACGAGCTCTATGACGTCATCTTCGTCAAGCCCGCGCTGTGGCTGGGGCGGCTGTTCTGGAAGGGCGGCGACGAGGGGACGATCGACCGCTTCGGCCCGCATGGTGCGGCATTCGCCGTCAGCGTCGGCAACCGAATCGCCTACCGGTTCCAGTCGGGTTACCTTTATTCCTACGCGCTGGTGATGCTGCTCGGCCTGATCGGCGCGGCGAGCTGGGCGATCTGGTGGGCCCAATGAGCGGTGCGATGACGGGATTGCCGCTGCTCACCATCCTGATTGCCGTGCCGCTGATCGCCTGCGCGCTGTGCCTGTTCGTGCGCGACGAGGGCGCGCGCTGGATCGCGCTGATCGGCACGCTGATCACCCTCGCGATCTCGATTTACCTGTGGGTGGCGTTCGACCCCAACGGCGCGCAGTGGCAATTCGTCGAGAAAGTGCCGATCGGCGGCGGCGTCAGCTGGGCGATGGGCATAGACGGGATCGCGCTGATGCTGATCCAGCTCACCGCTTTCCTGATGCCGATCTGCATCCTCGCGAGCTGGCGCTCGATCCAGGACCGCGTGCCCGAATACATGGCGGTGTTCATGCTGATGGAGGCGCTGATGCTCGGCGTCTTCACGGCGCAGGACCTGTTCCTGTTCTACATCTTCTTCGAAGGCGGCCTGATCCCGATGTACCTGATCATCGGCATCTGGGGCGGCGCCGAGCGCATCAAGGCCAGCTACAAGTTCTTCCTCTACACCTTCCTCGGCTCGGTGCTGATGCTGATCGCAATGATCTACATGGTGGGCACCGCGGGGACGACGTCGATCCCGGCGCTGATGGCGTACGATTTCCCGGTGGAGGCGCAGAAATGGCTATGGCTCGCCTTCCTCGCCAGTTTCGCCGTCAAGCTGCCGATGTGGCCGGTTCACACCTGGTTGCCGGACGCTCACGTCCAGGCGCCGACAGCCGGCTCGGTGATCCTCGCCGGCGTGCTTCTGAAGCTCGGCGGCTATGGCTTCATCCGCTTCTCGCTGCCGATGTTCCCGGAAGCGTCCTACATCTTCATCCCGTTCATGTTCGTGCTGAGCGGGATCGCGGTCGTCTATACGAGCCTGGTCGCGCTGGTTCAGCGCGACATGAAGAAGCTGGTCGCTTACTCGTCGGTCGCGCACATGGCATTCGTCACTTTTGGCCTGTTCGCGATGAACCGCCAGGGGATCGAGGGCGCAATGATCGTGATGCTCAGCCATGGGCTCGTCTCGGGCGCGCTGTTCCTCGTCGTCGGCGTGCTCTACGACCGGCTGCACACCAAGGAGATTGCCGTCTACGGCGGGCTTTCCAACAACATGCCCGGCTATGCCTTGCTGTTCATGCTGTTCACCATGGCGAGCGTCGGCCTGCCCGGCACGAGCGGATTTGTCGGCGAGTTCCTCGCGCTGATGGGCACCTACCAGGTGTCGACCTGGGGCGCGATCGCCGGGACGACGGGCATCATCCTTAGCGCCTGCTACATGCTGTGGCTCTACTGGCGGATCTGCTTCGGCGAGGCACGTACGGCGGAAGCCGCTGCCATTCCGGACCTCAGCATCCGCGAATGGTGGTGCCTCGCGCCCATCGCGCTCGCGGTGCTGTGGATGGGCATCTATCCGGAAAGCTTCCTCCGGCCGATGCGCAACGATGTCGGCAGGCTGATTACCCGTCTCGAGCATGTCGCGCCGGCCGGCGATTCGCGCATGACCCTTGGCACCGGCGTGCACCAGCACGCGGATCATGGAGCGACGCACTGATGGCCCGCTTCGCGCCCATTCTTCCCGAGATGATGCTCGCCGTCGGGGGCCTCGTGCTGATGATCGCCTCGGCTTTCGTCACGCGCCGCGGCGCGGGGCTGATCAGCTGGCTCGCGGTCGCGCTGTTGATCGCCGCGACCGTCGCCCTGGTCGGCCCGCCATCGCACGCCGGACCGCTGTTCGACGGGCTGGTCGTCGCCGACCTGTTCGCGAGCTTCGGCAAGGCGGTGATGTTCCCCGCCGCGGCGGTCGCGATCATCGCCGCGCACGGCTGGTTCGAACGCGGGACCGAGCATGCCGCGGAATATGCGGTGCTGATCCTGTTCGCCGCCGTCGGCATGAGCGTGATGGTGTCGGCAACGAGCCTGATCTCGCTCTACGTCGGACTCGAGCTCAACAGTCTCGCCGGCTATGTGCTTGCGTCCTACCGCCGCCGCGACGAGCGCTCGGCGGAAGCGGGCCTCAAGTATTTCGTCCTCGGGGCGCTCGCGAGCGGCATCCTGCTCTACGGCATTTCGCTCCTTTACGGCTTCACCGGGACGACCAGCTTCACCGGCGTCGCGGCAGCGTTCGGACGCGGTGCGCCGACGCTCGGGCTGCTGTTCGGCCTTGTGTTCCTGCTCGCCGGCATAGCATTCAAGATCAGCGCGGTCCCGTTCCACATGTGGACCCCCGACGTGTACGAAGGCGCGCCGACACCGGTCACCACCTTCTTCGCGACGGCGCCGAAGGTCGCGTCGGTTCTCCTCGGGGTGCGCGTGTGCATCGATGCGCTGGGGCCGGCGACCGACGCGTGGCGGCAAATCGTCATCTTCGCGGCGCTCGCCTCCATCTTCCTCGGCGCGATCGCCGCTTATGGCCAGACCAACATCAAGCGGCTGCTCGCTTATTCGTCGATCAACAATGTGGGTTTCGCGCTGATCGGCCTCGCCGCGGGGACGGCGCGGGGCGCCTCCTCGGTGCTGTTCTACATGACCGTCTATGTCGTCATGACCGCCGGCGCGTTCCTCTGCGTGCTATGGATGCGCGACGCCGACGGAGAGCCGATCGAGACTATCGCGAGCATGTCCGGTTTGTCCCAGAGGCAACCCGGCTTCGCCTTCGCGATGTTCATCTTCATGTTCAGCCTCGCCGGCGTGCCGCCGATGTTCGGCTTCTGGCCGAAGCTGCTCGTGTTCGATGCGGCGGTGGCCGCCGGCTATGTCGCGCTGGCGGTCGCCGGCGTCCTCGGCGCGGTGATCGGCGCCTATTATTATCTGAAGATCGTCAAGGTGATGTACCTGGACACGCCGGCCGAACCCTATGCGCGAGTGCGTGAACCCGCGCAAAAGGCGCTGGTGCTGATCGCGGCGGTCGCCGTGTCGCCGCTCGGCTATCTGCTGATCGGCCCGCTCGGCTCGCTCGCCGACCGCGCCGCGGGGACTCTCTTCTGAGCCGAATCCGAATCGTCGAGCGGACCGGCTCGACCAACGCCGACCTGATTGCAGACCCGAGCGCCCGAGAGGGCGACTGGCTCGTCGCGCTCGAGCAGGAGGCGGGGAAGGGCCGGCAGGGGCGTCCGTGGGTTTCGCCGGCCGGCAATTTCTACGGAAGCACGGTCGTCGAACTCCGGCCCGGCGGCGCTCCGCCGCAGACGCTGTCTCTCGCGTCCGGGCTCGCGCTGATCGAGGCGATCGACACTGCCGCTCCCGGCGAGCCGGTGATGCTCAAATGGCCGAACGATGTGCTGTTGCTAGGGCGCAAGCTCGCCGGGATCCTGCTCGAGCGGAGCGCCGACCGAGTCATAATCGGCTTCGGGGTCAACCTGGCCTCGGCGCCCGAGCTGCCGTACCGCAAATGCGCATCGCTGTCCGGCCGCATCGCGCCGGATTCATTCGCGCCGCTACTCGCGGACAGCTTCGCGCGGCTGCTCCAGCTGTGGCGGACGAGCGCGTCGCCGTTCCTCGCGCAGGCGTGGCTCGCGCGGGCGCACCCGATTGGAACAAGGCTGGCGGTCCATGCAGGAACTGACGAAGCAATCTCAGGGCGCTTCGATGGCCTCGAACCCGACGGCGCGCTCCGTCTGCGACGCGACGACGGCACGCTCGACATCGTCCGCGCGGGTGACGTCGAGTTGTGAACGACAGCCCACAAAGCTAGGGCGCGGGCATGCTGCTCGCCATCGACGCCGGTAATACCAATGTCGTGTTCGCGCTCGTCGACGGCGGCGAGATCAGGTCTCGCTGGCGGATCGCGAGCGACCCGCGCCGGACGGCCGACGAGTATGCGGTGTGGCTGCACCAGTTGCTCGAGCTCGAAGGGCATCCGAAGGACGCGGTCGATGCGGTGATCATCGGCACGGTCGTGCCGCGCGCGCTCCACAACCTCGAGGTGCTCGCGGCCAAATATTTCCATTCGGAGCCGCTCGTCGCCGGGCAGGGCAGGGCGGAGTGGCCGATCGCGCTCGAGGTCGACGAGCCGCAGAATGTGGGCGCGGACCGGGCGCTCAATGCGATCGCCGCCAACGCCAAATATCCCGGCGAGCTGATCGTGATCGATTTCGGCACCGCGACCACGTTCGACCTCGTCGGACCCTCCGGCGCCTACCGGGGCGGGATCATCGCGCCCGGCATCAACCTGTCGCTCGAGGCGCTGGTGAGCGCCGCGGCCAAGCTGCCGAGGATCGCGATCGAGGCGCCGAAGGACAATCTCTCGGTGATCGGCCGGACGACCCAGAACCAGATGCAGATCGGCATTTATTGGGGCTATGTGGCGATGATCGAGGGGCTCACCGAGCGGATGAAGCGCGAGCTGGCGGGCCCGGCGATGGTCGTTGCGACCGGAGGCCTCGCCCACCTGTTCGACAAGCACACGAATGTATTCGATGCGATTGAACCCGATCTGACGATCCAGGGTTTGAGTCTTCTGTACGACATGGCGATACGCGGTCCCCGATGATCCCCGGTGAGGAACTCCTGTTCGTCGCGCTCGGCGGCTCGGGCGAGATCGGCATGAACGTCAATCTCTACGGCTGCCGCGGGCAATGGATCATGGTCGATCTCGGCCTGACCTTCGCCGATCCCAATTATCCGGGCATCGACCTCATCCTCCCCGACCTCGAATTCATCGAGGACCAGCAGGAGCGGCTCGCCGGGATCATCCTGACCCACGGCCACGAGGACCATATCGGCGCGCTTCCCTATCTCGCCGATGAGCTGAAGGCGCCGCTGTTCGCGACCCCCTTCACCGCCGGCCTGATCGCCGGCAAGCTCGAAGAAGAAGGGCTGACCGGGCGCGTCCAGCTCAACACTGTCGAGCGGGGCGGCACGGTCGAGCTCGGGCCGTTCCGGGTCAGCTTCGTCGCGCTTTCACATTCGATTCCCGAGGGCAACGGACTGCTGATCGAGACACCGTTCGGCAACGTCTTCCACACCGGCGACTGGAAGATCGACGAGACGCCCGTGCTCGGGACCGCGCCGGATACCGACGTGCTGACGGAGATCGGCGACCGCGGCGTGCTCGCGCTCGTCTGCGACTCCACCAACGTCTTCCAGGAGAAGCCTTCGGGATCGGAGGAGAGCGTCCACGAGGGGCTGGTCGCGCAGGTCATGATAGCGAACGGCCGCGTGCTGGTGACGACCTTCGCGTCGAACGCGGCACGGCTGCAGACAATCGGGCGCGTGGCGCGCGAGGCTGGACGCAAGGTGTGCATCGCCGGCCGTTCGCTCGACCGGATCCTGCGGGTGGCGCAGGCGACAGGCTATCTGCGCGATTTTCCGCCGCCGATCGGCTTCGACGAAGCGATGCGCCTGCCGCGGAGCGAAGTGCTGATCATCGCCACCGGCGGGCAGGGCGAGCCCCGCGCCGCGCTCGGGCGAATCGCCTCGGGCGCGCACGAGCTCAGGCTCGGGGAGGGTGACACGGTGATATTCTCTTCGCGGATCATCCCCGGCAACGAGGTCGCGATCGGGCGCATCATGAACCAGCTCTCGGACCTCGGCGTGCACATCGTGACCGAGAAGCAGGCGCACGTGCACGTGTCCGGCCATCCCGGGCGGCCCGAGCTCGTGCAGATGTACAAGTGGGTCCGGCCGCAGATCGTGGTGCCGGTCCACGGGGAGGCGCGGCATCTTTCCGAGCACGCGCGTCTTGCGCTCGACCATGGCGTGGCGCGCGCGGTGGTCCAACGGAACGGCGACGTGATCCGGCTCGCGCCCGGCGAGCCGAAGAAGGTGGACGAAGTCCGCGTCGGGCGTCTCGTGCTCGACGGGGACGTCATCCTGCCGGCGGACGGAGCAACCGTGAACGAGCGGCGCAGGATCGGATACGCCGGGCTGATCACGGTTGCGCTGCCGCTTGCGGATGACGGGAAACTCGCCGGAACGCCGCTCATCCGCCCGTTCGGCCTTCCGGTCGAGGATGATCGCGACGATTTCATCGCCGATGCGACGGATGCCGCAACCCGCGCCTTCAGCCCCGGCATAGACGAGGAGAAGATGCGCGAGTCCGTTCGCCTCGCCGTCCGGCGCTGCGCGACCGTGTGGACCGGCAAGAAACCCGTGGTCGAGGTGATGCTGCTCCAGGTCGCCGCATGAAGCTCACCTCGATCATCGCAATCTACTTCCTGTTCTTCGCGGGAAGCGCGTTCATCCTGCTGCCGTTCGGCGTCAGGACCACCGAGGAGGTCGGCGGCGCGAGGGTGCCGGGGCAGGCGGAAAGCGCGCCTGATCGGTTCGACGTGAAACGCCACTTCCTGAAGGCAGCCCTCCTCGCGGCGGTGCTGTTCGCGATCTATTACGCGAACTGGAGCTTCGGCTGGATCACGCCTGACGACCTCGATATTTACAGCCGGATTTAGCGCCTCTTGTCGATGGCCTGGGCGAGCGCGGCGTAAAGCTTGCCCATGTCGGAGGACATCAGGGTGACGGCGATAATCCCGCCGTCGCGCTCGGCGATCACCCGCCGGAGCATCGCCTCGAAATCGTGGACGTAGCGGTTGACCGAACGCTGGAACTCGAGATCGCTGTCGTAATGGGCACGGATCGCGCGCGTCTCGCTGCCGCCGATCAGGCGCACGGCCCGGCTGGTGAAGACTCCGCGATTGCCTTTGAGGTAGGCGCCCCACGCCTTGTCGTCGATCTCGTCCGACAGGATCTTGCCGACGTCGATCGCCGCCGAGTGCATCGAATCGATGAGCAGCGAGACGCGGCGGGCGAAGGCTTCGCTGTCCTTCTCGCGCTGGTCCTTCTGCGTTTCCTCGATGTGCTGCTCGAGCGCGGCGGCGCTCTGGCCGATGGTCACCATCTGCTGCGTCAGGCGCTCCGAGGCCGAACGGGCCGAGTCGATCGCGCGCGCGGCGACGTTTTCGACGTCGCGCAGGCGGTCCTCGACGCTTTCCTTGATCGCGCGTTCGAGCGCGGCGCGGGTCTCGTCCGACAGCTTGCCGGCGCTCGCAGGGATCACGCTTTCGATCGCCTCGCGCGCCCGCTCCGCGGCATGCGCGGCCGCCTCCTTGACCTGGACGAGCGCGGAAACCAGCGCCGGCGCGGTCTCGGCGCTGAGCCCCGCGGCCTCGCGCTCGACCTGCGCCAGAGTCGAAGCGAGATTGCTGAGCTTCGACTGGGCGTCGCCGACGCCGTCGTCGACGCTGGCGAGAAGCGCGGCGAAGCGGTCCTGCTGCTCGGCGATGGTCGCCCCGGTCGCCGACAGCCGCTCGCCGGCCTCGACCGTCGCGTCGCGAAGCCAGCTGAGCTCGGGACGCAACGCGCCGGCAGCCTCGGTCAGCCGGTCGGCGCCGCCCTGCGCCTCGCCAATGGCCGTGCCGAGATTGTCGCGGATTTCGTCCGTCAGCTTGTCGATGCTTTCACGCAGCGTCGCGGTGCGCTCCGCGATCGAGCCGATCGCCATGTCCTGCGAGCTCGCCTGCGAGGCCAGCGTGTCGAGCTCGGTCCGCGCGCGTGAAAGCGATTCGAGGAAGCGGTTGGCGCGCTCGTCGCCATTCGCGGCGAGCTCGCCGAAGCGCTCGTCGATCATCGACAGGCCGCGGTCGATCTCGGCGATCATCTTTTGCGATGCGCGGTCCTGCTCGGCGACGCGCAGCGACAGGGTTTCGAGCGAGGAGTTCGCCTGACCGACGTTCGCGGCGAGCGATTCGGACGCTTCTGCGCCGGCTTTGCCGATCCCCGCCGATGCCTGCTGGACCAGCGCCTCGACCGCGGCCGACTGGACGTCGATGCCAGTACGGATCTCGCCGAGAGTCGCAGAGGTGCGCTCGAGCAAGGCATCCAGAACAGCGGAGAAGCCGGAATGCGCTTCGCCGACGCGGCCAGCCGCGCCGGAGCCGGCGGCATCGATCTCGGCGAGGCGCGCGGAAAGGCGGTCGGTGGCTTCGGCGATCAGCTGGTCGGCCTCACGCGTCCGGTCGACGAGGTTGCCGACCTGACGCTCCAACTCGGCGGCCTTCTCCGTTGAGTCGCTGCCGATGGAGCGCAGCTGCTCGGAAAGGAGGCGAGTCGATTCCTCTGCGCGCGGGAGATCCTCGAGCAGCACCGCGACGTCGTTGCGCGCCGACTCGGCGGCCCGGTCGAGCGCTTCGCCGTGCAGCTTGAGCTTCTCGCTGCTGCTGTCGAATTGCTGGGTGATTCCGCCGAGCTTGCCCGTGGCGTCGTCGCCGAGCTGCATCAGGTGCTGCGCCATCATCGTCAGCTCGGCGCGGCTGTCGGCAATCCGCTGGGAGAGGACTTCGAGCAAAGCCTCCAGCGACTGCGCCTCGCCGCGCATCGCGATCACCGAGCGGGTGAAGGCTTCCGCCTCCTTGCGCCGCGTGCGGCCGAAGATCAGCCAGACGAGGCCAATCAGCGCCAGCGGCCCGGCGCTGATCGCGAGCCATTGCGCGAGCTGCGGTGAGGATAGCGGCTGCCCGGCGAGCGTGCGCCCCGCCGACCAGGCCGAAAAAGCAAGCCACAGCGCGGCGAGGACGCCGAGCGCAATACCGAGCACCTGCCTTCCGCCTGCGCCGGGACGGCTCGCCTCGGCCTCGGTCGGCTGCAGCCACCGTTCTTCCTCGAACGAGACCTCCGGCACGGCATCCGCGCTCGTCAGCTCGAGGGGCTCTGCCGCATCGCTGGCCGGTGGCAGAGGTTCGGCGCGCTTGGGGGTTGGTGTCATCGCAACGGGGACTTTACCATCTTTGAACACCTGCGAAAGCGATTAGAGAGGTGCGGCGAAACGGGGAGGGATCACGGACGAATGGCGATCGGCGCGCTGATCGGTGCCTATCAGGAGGACGACAGCGGCGGCCTTCGCGCATTGCTGCCGCTCTCGGGCCGGACGCTGGTCGAATATCAGGTGCGCTGCGCGGTCGCCGCCGGGGCTGCTCCGATCGTCGTTGTGGTCGAGCGCGTGCCGCAGGCGCTGCAGGACGCGTTCGAACGGCTGCGCCTCGACGGGATCGGAGTCTTCGCGGCGAGCGACGTCGGCGAAGCGCTGAGCCGGTTCGAGGCGGGCTCGATGATCCTCGTCGTCGGCGACGGCATTGCGCCGTCCGCCGATCTCGTCGCGGCGATCGCCGACGAACCGGAGCCGGCGGTCGCGACGTTGCCGGACGATGAGAGCCACGCTCGGTTCGAGCGGATCGATGCCGAGTCGCGCTGGGCCGGCGTGGCGCTGGTCGATGCGCGCCTGCTCGGATCGACCGCGGCGATGCTCGGCGACTGGGACCTGCAATCGACCCTCCTGCGGCGGGCATTGCAGGAGGGGGCGCTCAGGATAGCGGTCGGCGAGGCAGGCGGCGAGCCGCTGCTGGTCGAGCGCGCCGAGGACCTCGACGATTTCGAGCGAAGGCTTTTCGTCGCTTCGCGCGGACTCCGGCCCGACTGGGTGAGCCGATATCTGCTGCCGCCGATCGAAGAGTTCGCGACGGCGCATCTGATGGAAACCAGCATCCGCCCGGCGTGGCTGATGTGGGGCGCGCTCGCGCTCACGCTTGGCGGCGCCGTCTGCTTTGGTCGCGGGTGGCTGGGCGCAGGGCTGATCCTCCTGCTTCTGTCGATGCCCCTCGATCTGATTGCGAGCCGGCTCGCGACATTGCGGCTGCGGCCGTTGCCGGTGCGGATGCTCAGTCGGCTTTCGCTCTGGCCGGCGGCGGGAATCGCACTGCTGGCGCTTGGCTGGTGGGAAATGCGGCACAACAGCGGCTGGGGCGCGCTCGTCACCGCGCTCGCTGCCGGCGGATTCGCAGAGGCCGCGAGGATCGAGCGCGCCGCGATCTTCGACAACGAATTGTGGCTGATCACGCGCCGCAGCGCGATTGTGCTGGCGATCCCGTTCGCGCTGGCCGGTGCCTGGACGAGCTATCTGATCGGGCTGCTTGCCTATGCGGCGATTTCCTTCTTCATCATCCAGCACGTGCGGCACGAGCAATCGAGTTGACCCGAAGTTAACCCAAACCGGATAACGCCTAGCGGTAATGATGCCTGAAGAATGGCCGATTGCCGCCCCGGCGGAACGGAACGCGCCTGCACGCGCGGCGGGGCGGTCGCGCTTGTCGACGGTGCGCGCCGATTTCTTCCTCGATCCGGCCGAGCGCCTGACCGAGCAGGAACGGGCGCTGATGACGGCGATGCTGCACTGCCTCGTCGGCGACATCGCCGGGGAAATCCGCGCGGCTTTGCCGTCTGGCTGGGCCGGGGCGAACGACGACGACGCGGCAATCGTCGGGGCGCTCACGCAGGCTGGCCTGCTCGATGATTCGGAGCTGATGGCGCTGCTGCTGCGCCGGGCCGACGAGGAGCGGATCGGCACCGCGGCGCGCGCGCGCAGCGGGCGCCGCGAGGCTCGGGCGATCCAGGGCCTCGTCAGCCACCACAACGGCGCGGTTTCCGCCGCAGCGATGGCGCTGATCCTGGCACGCGGGCGGCGCCGAGACCGGTTCGGCCAGTGCCTGCTCGGCTTCGATGACATTTCGCACGAGGCAGCGGCGAGGCTGGTGCTGGCGGTCGCCGCCGCGCTTCGCGGCGACGTGGCCGCCGCTGCGGGGACGGCCGCCGCCGACAATGAGCTTTCCGCGGCGGCGGACCGGCTGCTCGAGCGGCATGAGCCCACGCGCAGCGTCGAAGCGCTGACCGGCGCCGTCGTCGCTCTGCTCGACGACTCTGGGGCGCTGACCGACGAGCTTCTGCTTGCCTGTGCGCAGGAAGGCGAGGTCGGCTTCCTCGCGGAAGTCCTCGGCCGCCGGGCCGGCATTTCCGGGACGGTCGCGCTCGACGAGCTGCTTTCGGGCAAGGCGCAGCAGATGATGGCGCTGCTGCGCGTCGCCGGCTTTTCGCGCGAGCTCAGCGCCGGGCTGCTCGCCAGCGTCGGCGACCTGCTTGGCATCGACGATCCCGGTGCTGCAATCGCATTCTTCGATGCCATGAGCGGCGACGAAGTGAATGCGGCGGCAAGCTGGATCGCGGCGCCTCCGGCGTATCGCTCGGCGCTCCAGGCGCTTGGAAACGGCAATGGCTAGCGTGCCTTCCGAGCCGCGGCCGGTGCTCGGCCGCCTCGACCGCTCGGGCCGGCTGATCGCCGCCGACCCCGAGCTCGAGAACCTGCAGCGGGAGGCCGGCTCGGAGCTCGGTCAGACGCTCGCGCTTCCCCAAGTCGCCGCGGTCGCGCAGCTTGCGCGCAAGCTCGGGACGTCCGTCGGGCGCCCGGCAATCGCCGCGTCTGCCGAGAACGACATCGAATTGTGGGTGAATGCCAAGCCCGAGGGTGACGAGATCGCGCTTTCGCTCGAGGGATGGACGGTCCGACCGGCTGCCGGGCCGCGCCTCGCGACGATCCTTGCCGGCGGCGGGGAGGCGGCGGGCGCAGCGGCGCAGAACGAATGGACGACCGACGAGGAGCTGCGAATCATCTCGCTCTCGTCGGAATTCTCGATCCTGCTCGGGGTCGACGTCGCCGAGGCCGCGGGCGCGCCGCTCACCCGCATCCTGCGCCTCGAAGAAGACGCCGACGGCGAAATGCCGCTGATCAGCGCGCTCGCCGCGCGGCGCGGATTTTCCGGCCAGCGTGCCCGCAGCCGCTCCGACGAGAGCTGCATCGTCGTGCTCAAGGGGGAGGTCGTGACCGCCGCCGACGGAAGCTTCGCCGGCTTTCGCGGCACGGCGGAAAGCGAGAAGCCATCGGCCGGGGCGGTGGCAGCGCGCCCGATCGGCTTCGACCACGGCCTCGATGAACTGCTGCGGTCGCCGATCGACCGGATCATCGAGAGCGCCGAGCAGATCGTCGCCCGTTCCGACGGGCCGCTGCGCGGCGACTATGCGAGCTATGGCAACGACATCGCCTCGGCGGCGCGGCACCTGCTGTCGGTGCTTCGGGCGATGAGCGAGGACCCGACGCACGTTCACGGGCTGGTCGATCTCGCTTCGCTCGCCGCCGAAGCGGTGATCATGCTCGAATCCTCGGCCGAAGAACGTGCGGTGCACATCGAGCTTGACCGTCCCGAGCCGCTCAGGGCGAGAGGGCAGGAGCGCGCGGTGATCCAGATCCTCGTCAACCTGATCGTCAACGCGATCCGCTATTCGCCCGAAAGCGGCACCGTGCGGCTGAGCTTTTCCAGGACGGCCGGGACGGCATCGGTGACCGTGTCGGACGAAGGACCGGGAATCGGCGCCGGCGACGAGCAGCGCATCTTCGAACGGTTCGAACGCGCCCATTCGAAGGAGGGCGGCACCGGTCTCGGCCTCGCTATCTCGCGCCGGCTCGCACGCTCGATGGGCGGCGACGTGACTCTCGACAGCGCGCCGGGCGAAGGCGCGCGGTTCACGCTGACCCTGCCGGCGGCGTAACGCTAAAGTTCAAAGTCTAACGCTGGTCGACCGGGACGTAGTCGCGCTGCGTGTGGCCGGTGTAGAGCTGGCGCGGGCGGCCGATCTTCTGCTCGGGGTCGGCGATCATCTCGTTCCACTGGGCGACCCAGCCGACGGTCCGGGCAAGCGCGAACAGCGCGGTGAACATGTCCGTCGGGAAGCCGATCGCGTTGAGGATCACGCCCGAATAGAAATCGACATTGGGATAGAGCTTCTTCTCGATGAAATAATCGTCATTGAGCGCGATCTGCTCGAGTTCCTTGGCGACGTCGAGGACGGCATCGGAGATGTTGAGCTCCTTGAGCACCTCGTCCGCGGTCGCTTTCATCACCTTCGCGCGGGGATCGAAATTCTTGTAGACGCGGTGGCCGAAGCCCATCAGCCGGAACGGGTCGTTCTTGTCCTTGGCGCGGGCGATATATTCGGGGATTCGCTTCACGTCGCCGATCTCGCGCAGCATGTTGAGCGCGGCTTCGTTCGCGCCGCCATGCGCCGGCCCCCACAGGCAGGCGATGCCGGCCGCGATGCAGGCGAACGGGTTGGCGCCCGACGAGCCGGCGAGCCGCACGGTCGAGGTCGAGGCGTTCTGCTCGTGGTCGGCATGCAGGATGAAGATTCGCCGCATCGCGTTCTCGACGATCGGGTTCACTTCATAGGGTTCGGCCGGGACGCCGAAGGTCATGCGCAGGAAGTTGCCGGTGTAGCTGAGGCTGTTCAGCGGGTACATGAACGGCTGGCCGAGCGAATATTTGAACGCCATCGCAACCAGGGTCGGCATCTTCGCGATCAGCCGGTGTGAGGCGATCATCCGCTGCTCGGGGTCGGTGATGTCGGTGCTGTCGTGGTAGAAGGCCGAAAGCGCGCCGACGACGCCGCACATGATCGCCATCGGGTGCGCGTCGCGCCGGAATCCGCGGAAGAAGGTCGCGAGCTGCTCGTGGACCATCGTGTGACGGCTGATCGTATAGGTGAACTGGTCGAGCTCCTGCGCCGTGGGGAGCTCGCCCTGGAGCAGCAAATAGGCGACTTCCATGAAGCTCGACTGCTCGGCCAACTGGTCGATCGGATAGCCGCGGTGGAGGAGGATGCCCTTCTCGCCGTCGATATAGGTAATCGCGCTCTCGCAGCTGGCGGTCGAGGTGAAGCCCGGGTCGTAGGTAAACATTCCAGTCTGGGGATAGAGCTTGCGGATGTCGACGACTTCGGGGCCGACCGTCCCATCGAGGACCGGGAAATCGTAATCGCCACCCGGCATTTTCATCGAGACGGTTCTATCGGTCATTCATTCGGCTCCATCTGGTCGGCGATGCGGGCCAGGCTCTCTTCGCGCCCGAGCAACGCCAGAACATCAAAAATCCCCGGAGACGTCGTGCGCCCCGTCAGGGCTGCGCGGAGGGGCTGCGCAAGCTTGCCGAGCTTGACGCCGCCAGCCTCGGCGACTTCGCGGACCGCTGCCTCTAACGAGGCTGCGTCCCATTCCGCAAGTGCGGCAAGCGCGCCATGCGCCGCGGCGAGGAGCGCGCCGGCATCCGGTGTCAGGAGCGCGGCGGCAGCCTCATCCATGTCGAGGGGCCGCGCAGCGAACAGGAAGGCGGCACTGTCGGCCAGCTGGAGAAGCGTGTTCGCGCGCGGCTTGAGCTCGGGCATCGCGTTCACGAGCAGGGGCTTCTGATCGTCTGACAACCCGAGCCGCGGCGCGACCAGATCGGCCAGCCGCTCGTCGCCGGCCTCGCGGAGATAGTGGCCGTTCAGATTCTCGAGCTTCTTGAAGTCGAACCGCGACGGCGACTTGCCGACATGGTCGAGGTCGAACCAGTCGATGGCCTGCTCGCGCGAGATGATCTCGTCGTCGCCATGGCCCCAGCCGAGCCGCAGCAGGTAATTGTTGACCGCCTCGGGCAGCAGCCCGAGCTCGTCGCGGTACGCGTCCACGCCGAGCGCGCCGTGGCGCTTGCTGAGCTTGGCGCCGTCGGGGCCGTGGATCAGCGGGACGTGGGCGTAGACCGGCTCGGGCCACCCCATCGCGCGGATGATCGCCAGCTGGCGGAACGCGTTGTTGAGATGGTCGTCGCCGCGGATCACATGGGTAACTCCCATGTCGTGGTCGTCCACGACCACCGCCAGCATGTAGGTCGGCGTTCCGTCCGAGCGGAGCAGGATGAAATCGTCGATCTCGGCGTTCTGGACGGTCACGCGGCCCTGCACGCGGTCGTCGATCACCGTCTCGCCTTCGCGCGGCGCCTTGATGCGGATCACGAACGGCTTGCCCGCTTGCTCTTCGGCGACGTCACGCCACGGGCTGTCGATGCGGAACGGCCGCCGCTCGCGTTGCGCGGCTTCGCGCTGCGCGGTGAGCTCTTCTGGCGTCATGTAGCAGCGATAAGCGGCACCGCTCTCGAGCATCCGGTGTGCGATGTCGGCGTGACGGGCCCAGAATTGCGATTGGTAATATTCGCGTCCGTCCCAATCGAGCCCGAGCCAGCGCATGCCGTCGAGGATCGCGTCGATCGCTTCCGTCGTCGAGCGGGCCTTGTCGGTGTCCTCGATGCGCAGCAGGAACTTGCCGCCGTGATGACGCGCGAAGAGCCAGTTGAAGAGGGCCGTGCGGGCACCGCCGATGTGCAGGAATCCGGTTGGCGAAGGCGCGAACCGGGTGACGACTGGACGTGAACTCATGCTTGCGCTGAGGCGCGCTTTCCTCTCTTGTTCATGCTGCAATGCAATGGACGAGCGCCCCTAACATAGGGGAAGCGCCTCTTCCACAGCGTGCTCGGGGCTATTGGAAGGCGCGAATTTTCGCGGCCGGGGAGGGGCTGGAGAAGCTCCTCGAGGCGGAGCACACGCAGCTCCCGCCATGGGTGGTCGTCGGTTTCGGGAGCGGGATCGCGGCCTGGTTCGCGCTCGGCGAGCCGCGGCAATGGCAGGCAATGCTGTGCCTTGGCGCCGCGCTGGCGCTGGCAGGGTTCGTGCTCGGCAGCGGGCGCTCGGGACGATCGCTCGGCTGGTTCGCGCTTGCGGCGACGCTCGGCTGCATGTTGGTCTGGACGCGGTCCGCGCTCGTCGAGCAGCCGCGGCTGACGCGGCCCACGGTCACGCAACTCTCCGGCACGGTGGAATCTGTCGACCACCTGGTGGCGCGAGGGGCGACACGTGTGCTGGTCGGCTCGAGCACGCCCGGGCTCCCGCCCTGGTTGCGGCTATCGATCGACGACGACAAGGTGCCGCCGGGAATTGCGCCCGGCGCGGTGATCGAGGTTCGTGCGCGGCTGGTGCCGCCGCCGCCGATGGCGCTGCCGGGGACCTACGATTTCGCGCGCGATGCGTGGTTCCGCGGCCTCGGCGGGGTCGGCAAGCCGCTTGGGCCGGTGACCGTCGTGCATGCGGGTGAGGGGCGCGGCCTCGATCGGACGCGCGCAAAGCTGCGACAGCATATCGAGCATCGGCTCGACGCGGGTCCGGCGGGGATTGCCGTCGCGCTGGCGACTGGCGACCAGAATGGGGTTGGCGAAGAGGACGCCGACGCGATGCGCCGCTCGGGGCTTACGCACCTGTTGTCGGTGAGCGGGCTCCACATCGCGGCCGTCGTCGCCTTCGCGATGCTCGTCAGCCTGAAGCTGCTCGCGCTGAGCGAACGACTCGCGCTTCGGTTCAATCTGGTTCTCGTCTCGGCGGCCGTCGCTGCGGCAGCGGGCGTGGGCTACACCTTGCTGACCGGCGCACAGGTGCCCACGGTGAGAAGCTGCGTCGCCGCGCTGCTCATCCTCGGCGGCATCGCGCTCGGCCGAGATGCAATGAGCATGCGCCTGATCGCCACCGGCGCACTGGTCGTGCTGCTCTTCCGGCCGGAGGCGCTTGCCGGCGCCAGCTTTCAGATGAGCTTTGCGGCAGTCACAGCGATCGTCGCGCTTCATTCGACGCGCCTGGCGCGGCGCCTGCTGCAGCGCCGTGACGAGGGCATGGTCGCACGGACGGGGCGGGCACTGCTCGGAATCGTGGCGACGGGCCTCGCGGTCGAGATCGCGCTCGCCCCGCTCGCGCTCTACCATTTCCACCGCGCGGGACTTTATGGCGTGTTCGCGAACATTGTCGCTATCCCGTTGACGACATTCGTGATCATGCCGAGCGAAGCGGCGGCGCTCGCACTCGATGCGGTCGGATGGGGGCAGCCATTCTGGTGGATTTGCGGCCTCGCTCTCGAGGGGCTGCTACTCCTCGCCCACGCAGTTGCGTCAACCACCGGCGCCGTGGCCCTGTTGCCGTCGATGCCGGGCTGGGCTTTCGCGTCGATGGTCGCCGGCGGCATCTGGCTGTGCCTGTGGAACACCCGGCTGCGGCTATTCGGCTTCGTGCCTATCACGATTGGCGGCCTGGCTGCGGTGCTTGCGCCTTCACCCGACCTGCTGGTGACTGGCGACGGCGTGCATCTCGCCGTGGTCGATCACGGCACGCCCTTGCTTCTGCGCGAGCGCACGGGTGACTACGTCCGCAGCCTCATGGCTGAAGCGTCGGGGTTCGATGGCGACCCACAAGACCTGGGTTCACGGCCCTACAGCGCCTGTTCGAAGGACGCGTGCGTGGCGCTCCTGCGAAATGGCGGCGGCGGGTGGAGGCTGCTGGCAACGCGGTCACGCACCTTCATCGACTGGCAGACGTTCACGCGCGCCTGCGCCGCAGCTGACATCGTCGTTTCGGACCGGCGCCTCCCGCGCGGCTGCACGCCTCGGTGGTTGAAGCTGGATGCGTCCGCGCTCCGGCGCACCGGCGGACTTGCAATCCACCTCGGAAGCAGGCCGCGGGTCGAGAGTGTCGCCGATCGCGTCGGTGCGCACCCGTGGGCGCAGTTCGAACGCTAGCTTTCGCTCCAGACTGCGAGCTCGCTGCCGGAGGGGTCGATGAAGTGGAAGCGGCGGCCGCCCGGGAAGCTGAAAATCGGCTTCGCGATCGCTCCGCCCGCCTTCGTCACCGCATCGAACGCCGCCTCGAGGTTGTCCACCCGCACCACCGGCAGCGGTGTCGAAAGCGCATCCGCCGGATCGCCCTGCAGCCCGAGGTCGGTCGTGCCGTTGGTCGTCGCCGAATAGGTCGGTCCGTAATCGGTGAATTCCCACCCGAACGCCTTGGCGTAGAAGGCGCGCGTCAGCTCGTGCGCGGTCGCGCTCGGCAGCTCGACATAATCGATTCGCGCCCCGTCCATGTCAGTAGCGCCTGATGAGGCCGGCGAGGCGGCCCTGGATCTGGACGCGCCCTTCTTCGTAGCGTTGCGGCTCGTAACGCGAATTCGCGGGATCAAGGCGGATCATCCGGCCTTCGCGGCGGAAAGTCTTGAGCGTCGCCTCCTCATTGTCGATGAGCGCCACGACGATCTCTCCTTCGCGCGCGACGTCGACCTTGCGGATCAGCGCGAAATCGCCGTCCAGGATGCCTTCCTCGACCATCGAATCGCCTGAAACCTCGAGCGCATAATGCTCGCCCGGGCCGAGCAGGGCCGAGGGGACTGCGAACGCCTCCGTCCCCTGCAGCGCCTCGATCGGCGTGCCGGCGGCGATCCGCCCGTGCAGCGGGATCTCCATCGTGTCGTTCGCGGGCGCCGACGCGACGGGCCGGATCGGAGTCACCGTCGCGCTGCGCGTCTCCGGCAGCTTGAGCACCTCGAGCGCACGCGCGCGATTGGGCAGCCGGCGAATGAAGCCGCGTTCTTCGAGCGCCGAAATCAGGCGGTGGACACCCGACTTGGACTTGAGTTCGAGCGCCTCGCGCATCTCGTCGAAGCTGGGGCTGACGCCGTCCTGCTTCAGGCGCTCGTCGATGAAGATCAGAAGTTCGCGTTGCTTGGCGGTGAGCATCGGCCGTCCCCGTCATCCTGGAATAGAACGAACAGGGAACGTGTAGGCAACGCCGCGACGCGCGTCAAGCGGTCCGTCAGCCGCCGTTGCGAGTCATGCGATTCTTGAGGGCCTGGATCGCGCTGTCGTTGCGCTCGACGCCGACTTCCTTGCGCATCGCCGCCAGGAATTCCTGCGCGTATTCCTGTGACACGGCTTCCTGCAGCTCGTTCTGCATGCGCCCGATCAGCGCGGGCTGAAGGAGCGCGTTGCCCGGCGTGATCTTGTCGACCTTGACGATGAAGAAGCCGCGGCCTTCGGGGTCCGGGACCATCCGGCTCTTCCCTTCGCCGAGCGTGAAAAGCATCCTGATGGGGGCGGGCACCGGACCCTGCGCCGTTGCGACCTGGATTCTGCGGGCGGCGAGGGGCTGCACCGGCGGGAGCGGAGCGCCGCTTTGCTTCATCGCCTCGGCAAGCGGGGTTCCGCGCTGAACCCTGGCTTCGATTTGCGCGGCGACGGAACGGGCGCGTTCGAGCGCCTTGCTGTCGATCCAGTCGCTCGCGACGCGATCGCGGACCTGCGCCAAGGGCGCCGGCGCGGCGGTGACGACCTGCGCCGGCGAGATCATGGCATAGCCCCGGTCATCGCCGAGGCTCACGATTTCGGGCGGATCGTTGGTCTCGATCTCGAAAGCGGCTTTGAGCGCCGGAGCGAGCTCGGGCGGAAGTTTGAACTGGGGGTCCGCACGCGACGCGCCGGTGGCGGTGACGAGCGGGGTGGTCGTGACGGTTAGATTCGTCTTGGCCGCGACTTCGCTGAAGCTGCTGCCGTTGTCGACGGCGTCCTGGACGTCGCCGACGAGGTTCTCGATCGCGCCGCTGCGCTTGTCGGCGGTCAGCTTCGCCTGGATTTCCGCACGCGCTTCATCGAGCGTCTTGCCGCCGGTGGTCTTGACGGAGTCGACCTTTGCGACTGCCCAGCCGAAGTCGGTCTGGACGGGGCCGACGACGCCACCCGAGGGGGCCGCGAAAGCGGCAGCCGCGGCCTTGTCGCCGGCGATCGAGGCGTAGGCCTCGCGTGTCTGGTCGGTCAGCGTCGTGACGGCCGCGTTGGCGCCGGCCGGCGCGGCGGCGGCGGCGATCGTCGCTCCGCCTTTGGCGCGCTCCGCTATCGCATTGGCCGTCGCCTGGTCCTGAACGACGGCCTGGCTGATGCTGCGCAACTCCTTGGAGGCGTATTCGGCCTTGTGGCTATTGTAATAGGCGGTCACCTCCTGATCGGTCGCAGCCACGTCCGCGACCTGCTCGGGGCCGATGCGGGCAATGTGCAACACCCGCTGCTCGGGCACCATGTAGCGGTTCTTGTTGGCCGCATAATAGCGCTGGAGGTCGGCGTCCGTCGGCTTGAACGCGGAGCGGAACACCTCGAGCGGAATGGCCGCGGCGTGACCCTCGCGCGATTCGAGCAGCATCGCCGCATAAGGCGTCCCCATGCCGACTGACACCCGGGCGTTGGCGGCGACCGGAGTCAGCAGGTAGCGCTGCAGCAGCCCGCCCGCGAGCACCGATCGCACTTCCGCGTCGCTCAGCCGCTGCTGCGCCAGGAAGGCGCGGTAAGCCTGGTCGCTGAACTGCCCGTTGAGTCCCTTGGTCTGGGGGATTTGCGCGATTTCGGCATCGATGAGGCGCTTCGAAAGGGGGAATTTGAACTTCTCGGCGAAAGCGAGCAGCGTCTTCTGGTCGATGAGGCCGCTCAGGATCTCGTCGAAGTCGCTGATGATGGTCGAATATTCCGCCTCGGGCCGCTGCTGACGCGCCTCCTGGAGGCGGCGCTGCATCGCATCGCTCATCTCCTGCTCGGTGACCGGCACGCTGCCGACCTCGACCAACGTCGAGCTGCCCATTCCGAACGACCATTTGCCCGAGCCGACGTTGGCCATGTCGGCCGATGCGAAGCCGATCAGGATCAAGATGAAGAAAGCCGCGATGATTGCGGTGCCGAACTTGGTTTTCTGCAGTCGGCGAAGCGAATTGAGCATGAGGTTCCTGAGGCAGAATGGCCGGTTCGCCCGTCGCTTTAGGGGGGAGCCTTGCAGGCATCAAGGCGGCGCCGCTAGTGGCGTGGCGAAGAGAGGGAAGCGCAAGTGGCACTCAGGAAGCTCGTTGCCGGCAACTGGAAGATGCATGGGCTGTCGTCGGATCTCGCGGAGATCCTGGAGATCGCGGCGGCATCGCAACAGTATGAAAATGTCGACGTGGCGCTTTGCGTCCCGGCGATATTGATCGAGCGCGCTTCGCGGGCGGTCCCTGGCTTCGCGATCGGCGCGCAGGACGTGCATCACGCCGAAAAGGGCGCGCATACCGGCTGCATCTCCGCCCAGATGCTGCTCGATGCCGGGGGGGCACTGACCATCGTCGGCCATTCGGAGCGCCGCAACGCGCAGCGCGAGAGCGATGCCGAAGTGAAGGCGAAGTCGGAGGCTGCGCTTGCCTGCGGGTTGACCGCGATCCTGTGCGTGGGCGAAAGCCTCGACCAGCGGGAGCAGGGCGCTGCCGTGTCGACGGTCCTTGCGCAGCTCGACGGTTCTCTTCCCGAGCGGCCGGCTTCCGACGCGGAGCTGGCGGTGGCCTATGAACCGGTGTGGGCGATCGGGACCGGCAAGGTCCCGACGACCGTCGAAATCGGCGGAATGCACGCCGCCATCCGCGAGCGCCTGATATCGCGCTATGGAGACCAGGGACGGAGCGTCCGCATCCTCTACGGCGGCTCGGTCAAGGCGTCGAACGCCGCCGAGATTTTCGCCGTTCCCGATGTTGATGGAGCGCTGGTCGGCGGGGCGAGCTTGCAGGCGGCGGACTTCCTGCCCATCGTCGCGGCGGCCGCAGCCGCACAGCCGCGAGCTGAGTAGCCATTCAGTTCACAATCAGGCCGGTTATGCTATGGAGCCCTATCGAAAGATAGGGAAAGGTTACAATGCGACTGATTGTTGGGACGGCTGCTGCCGTCGGGCTCTTCTTTGCAGCGCCCGCCGCCGCGCAGGCGCAGGCGGGGATCACCATCGGAATGCAGGTCACGGACGCGAGCGGTGCGCCGGTCGGGACGGTCGTCGGGCTCAAGGGCCCGAACCTGCTCGTCAAGACGAACAAGCACGAAGCGATGCTTCCGCGGACCAGCTTCTCCGTGTCCAAGGGCAAGCTTTTGTTCGGGATGACCCAGGCGCAGCTCGACGCGCAGATCGAGCAGAGCCTCGCCGCCGCAAATGCGGCGGTCGTCGCCGGAGCGACGGTGAAGGGGCTCGGCGGCGCCGCGGTCGGCACGATCGAGTCCGTTGCCGACGGGAACGCGACGATCGCGCTGCAGGACGGCAAGAAAATCGCAGTTCCGCAGACGGGGCTTCGCGGCAACGCCGACGGAAGCGTGACGATCGGCTACACCGCGGCACAGCTCGCGGCGATGGTGCAGGGCGGCGCATCGACTACGGACGCGTCCGCGGCAACCGTCACTGCGAGCGACACGTCGGGCGAATAAGCTTTGGTTGAAAGCGGGCGCGGCGCCGACTAAGTGGCGCCGCGCCCTTCCTTTTCAGAAAGCCCCCGATGTTCGCATTCCTTCTGATCGTCCAGACGGTCATCGCCGTGTCGTTGATCGGAGTGATCCTGATGCAGCGTTCGGAAGGCGGCGGGCTTGGCGTCGGCGGAAGCTCCTCGGGCTTCATGACCGCGCGCGGGGCGGCGGACTTCCTATCGCGCTCCACCGCCATCCTCGGGGGATTGTTCATCGTCCTGTCGATCGTGATGGCCGCTTATGCCGGCAGCAGCCGCGAGCCGGCCAAGATCGACACTTCGCTCGCGAACACCGCGGCGCCGGTCGAGCCAAGCCAGGCGCCGAATCAGCAGGCGCCCGGCCAGCAGACGCCCGCTGCGCCCGCGACCAACCCGCAGCAGAATCAGTCGGCTCCGGCCGTTCCGCTGGCGCAATGACCTGAGGGACAGTCGCCCGCGAGGGACGTTCCCTGAATTTCCCCGAAATTTTTTCGTCCGCGGGTTGCGTCGGCCGCTCCTGTCCCCCTAAGCCTCGAATCCCATGGCGCGGTTCATTTTCGTCACCGGCGGCGTGGTTTCATCGCTTGGTAAGGGTCTTCTCTCCGCCTCTTTGGGGGCGCTCCTCCAGGCGCGCGGGTTCAAGGTCCGAATCCGCAAGTTCGATCCCTATCTGAACGTCGATCCGGGGACGATGTCGCCCTATCAGCACGGCGAGGTCTATGTGACCGACGACGGCGCCGAGACCGACCTCGACCTCGGCCATTACGAGCGCTTCACCGGCGTTACGTCGCGCCAGTCGGACAATGTCACCACCGGGCGCATCTATCGCGACATGATCGCCAAGGAGCGCCGCGGCGACTATCTCGGCGCAACCGTCCAGGTCATCCCGCACGTCACCAACGCGATCAAGGAGTTCGCGCTGGCGGATACCGACAGCTGCGATTTCGTCATTTGCGAGATCGGCGGCACCGTCGGCGACATCGAGAGCCTGCCCTTCATCGAATCGATCCGGCAGCTGCGGAACGACCTCGGGCGGGAGAATACGGTCAGCGTCCACACTACGCTGGTGCCGTGGATTGCGGCTGCGGGCGAACTCAAGACAAAGCCGACGCAGCAGAGCGTGCGCGAGCTTTCCAGCCTCGGAGTCCAGCCCGAAGTGCTCCTGTGCCGCTCCGACCGGCCGCTGCCGGACAGCGAGCGGGAGAAGATCGCCCTTTTCTGCAATGTCCCCAAGTCGGCGGTGATCCCGGCGCTCGACGCCAGGAACATCTACGACGTGCCGCTCCAGTACCACGAGGCGGGCCTCGACGATGAGGTCCTGCGCGCGTTCCGGCTCGAGGCTCCGGCGCCGGACCTCGGCCGGTGGCGCGAGATCATGGACCGGATCGACCATTACGACAGCGAGGTCACGATCGGCGTCGTCGGCAAATATGTCGGCCTTCCGGACGCTTACAAAAGTCTGCGGGAAGCACTGATCCACGGCGGCATCGCCAACCGCGCCAAGGTCAATATCGAGTGGATCGACGCCGAACTGTTCGAGCATTCCGAGGCGGACATCGTCGCCGAGCTCGAGCCGCTGCACGGCATCCTCGTCCCCGGCGGCTTCGGCGAGCGTGGAAGCGAGGGCAAGATCGCCAGCGTCAAGTTCGCGCGCGAACGCGACATTCCCTTTTTCGGCATCTGCCTCGGCATGCAGATGGCGTGCATTGAGGCGGCGCGGAACCTTGCCGGCATCAGCGAGGCGTCGACCACCGAGTTCGGCGAGACGAGTGAGCCGGTAGTAGGCATGATCACCGAGTGGATGAGCGAGGAAGGGCTGCAGAAGCGCGCCGCGGGCGGCGATTTGGGCGGAACGATGCGGCTCGGCGCTTACCCGGCCAAGCTCGACGGCAACAGCGTCGTCCATTCAATCTACGGTACGGACGAGATCAGCGAGCGGCACCGTCACCGCTACGAAGTCAACATCAACTATCGCGACGCGCTCGAGGGGACTGGGCTGATCTTCTCCGGCATGTCGCCCGACGACCAGCTCCCGGAGATCGTCGAGCGGCCCGACCACCCGTGGTTCATCGGCGTCCAGTTCCATCCGGAGCTCAAGAGCCGCCCGTTCGACCCGCACCCGCTCTTCGCGGGCTTCATCGAGGCGGCGGTCAAGCAGTCGCGGCTGATGTAAGTCGCTCCGCTGGACGGAGGTAAGGAGCGGAACAGGGTTCCTGCTGGGCCGTTGGTCTTTCGTTCCGCCATTACAACGAGGACAGCCCCATGCTCCTGACCATCGCCATCATCCTGCTCATCCTGTGGGCGCTCGGTTTTTTCGCCTTCCATGTCGCGAGCGGGCTGATCCACATCCTGCTGATCATCGGCATTATCGTGCTCATCTGGAACTTCATCGCGGGCCGCCGGACCGTCTAGCAGGCGAAGTTTTCGCCGTTGCCGGGCGGGTTTGCGCACCCTAAATCCCGTCCATGACGAACAGCATTTCGACCCGCGTGGCCGTTCTCGGCTCCGGCCCGGCGGGGCTCACCGCCGCCATCTATGCCGCGCGCGCCGGCCTCTCGCCGATCGTCATTCAGGGGATACAGCCCGGTGGCCAGCTGACGACCACGACGGATGTGGAAAATTATCCGGGCTTCCGCGAGGTCATCCAGGGTCCGTGGCTGATGGAAGAGATGCAGGCCCAGGCCGAGCATGTCGGAACCAAGGTCGTGTGGGACCATATCAGCAGCGTCGACCTTTCGCGGCGCCCCTTCCGGCTGACCGGCGACAGCGGCACCCAATATTTCGCGGACACGCTGGTGATCGCGACCGGCGCGCAGGCGAAATGGCTCGGGCTTCCTTCCGAGGAGCACCTCAAGAACAAGGGCGTTTCCGCCTGCGCGACCTGCGACGGCTTCTTCTTCCGGGGCAAGAAGGTGGCGGTCATCGGCGGCGGCAACACCGCGGTCGAGGAAGCGCTCTACCTCACCAACCACAGCCATGACGTCACGCTGATCCACCGCCGCGATTCGCTCCGTGCCGAGAAGATCCTTCAGGATCGGCTGTTCGCGAACGAGAAGATCGACGTCATCTGGGACAGCGAGGTCGTCGAGTTCGTCGGCGCCGGCGATCCCGAGGCGCTGGTCGGTCTCGACATCCGCAACAAGCGCACGGGTGAAATCAGCCGCGTCGACGCCGAAGGCGCGTTCGTCGCGATCGGCCACAAGCCGGCGACCGAGCTTTTCGCGGGACAGCTCGATCTGGACGAGGACGGCTACATCGAAATCGAGGCGGGAACGACGAAGACCAGCGTGCCGGGCGTCTTTGCCTGCGGCGACGTGATGGACAAGATCTACCGCCAGGCGGTCACCGCCGCCGGCACCGGCTGCATGGCCGCGCTCGACGCCGAGAAGTATCTCGCGGCGCAGGAATTCGAAGCGCTCGCGGCGGAGTAAGTGCTGCTAATGGCGGCCGCCGGTGCCGCTGTTTTGCTTGTGCGAGGTGCGGCTGTTGCGCGCGTGGCCGTGCTCCTTCTTGTTGCCGCCCTTGTCGCTGCGCTGCCACTGATCGAAGTCGCCCTTTTTCTTCTGGTCGGTCATCTTTCATCTCCTCGCCCCGTAAACGCGGCGAGGGGAGGGAGCGTTCAGCGCTTCGCCGCCATTCCCGGGTAGATCGCCTCGACGAAGTAGAGGCCGTGCGGCGGCGCGTTGAAGCCGAGCGCCGAACGGTCGCGCGCCTCCAGCGCCTTGCGCATGTCCTCGGGCTGCCACTGACCGCGTCCGACGAGCGCGAGGCAGCCAACCATCGAGCGCACCTGGTGATGGAGGAAGCTGCGCGCCGCTGCACTCACGTGGATTTCTTCTCCGGCCTTGCTCACCTCGAGGGCGTCCAGCGTCTTCACCGGGCTGTCGGACTGGCAATGGGCCGAGCGGAACGTGGTGAAATCGTGGCGTCCGACCAAGCGTGCGGCGCCTTCGCGCATCGCCTCCACGTCCAGCGGCACGGCAATGTGCCAAACGCGACCGGCGTCCACCGCAGGGGGCGCCCGACGGTTGAGGATGCGGTAGAGATAACGCCGGCCCAAGCAGGAGAAGCGCGCGTGCCAGTCGTCGGCGGCCTCTTCGACCTCCAGCACCGAGATCGGCTGCGGCCGCACGAGCGCGTTCAATCCTTCGCGCAGGCGGTGCGGCGTGAGCGACTTCATGACGTCAACATGCGTGGACATGGCTAGCGCGTGGACTCCCGCGTCCGTCCGTCCGGCAGCCGTGAAAGCCGCTTGTTCGCCCGTCATCCGCTGAAGCGCTTTTTCGAGCGTCTGCTGGACCGACGGGCCATGCTCCTGCCGCTGCCACCCCATGAACGGGCCGCCGTCATATTCGATCGTCAGCCGCCACCGAGTCACGGCAGGATGGTGCCTTTCGCGATCGAAAATCCGCGAAGCAGCTCGCCCGGCGTCATCGGCGCGCGGCCCGCGCGCTGGACCTTCAGCGGGCGAATGTAACCCGATCCGCACGCGATGCTCAGGCAGTCATCGAGCACTTCTCCGGGCCTCCCCGAAGCATCCGTGCCGGCCGCCGCGTCGAGCAGCTTGATGCGTTCGCCGTTCGCCTCGAACCACGCGCCGGGCACCGGATTGAACGCGCGCACCTGCCGCTCGATCTGCTCGGCAGGCGCACTCCAGTCGATGCGCGCCTCGGCCTTGTCGACTTTCGATGCGTAGGTTTCGCCCTGGTCCGGCTGAGGCTCGGGCGGAGTTGGGTGCCGCAACCATTCAACCAAAGCGTTCGCGCCGAGTTTCGCTAGTTCCTCCGTGACCTGGGCTGCGCTCTTCCCACGAATATCCAACTCACGTTTGAGCAGCATCGGTCCCGTATCGAGGCCTTCATCCATCTTCATGATGGTGACGCCGGTGATTTCATCACCGGCGAGAATCGCGCGCTGGATCGGCGCGGCGCCGCGCCAGCGGGGGAGGAGCGATGCGTGGACGTTGACGCAGCCCTGCTTCGGCGCGTCGAGGATCGGCTTCGGCAGGATCAGGCCATAGGCAGCGACGACGGCAAGGTCG
>DASSOE010000070.1:0-12583 GCA_035700945.1 Sphingomicrobium sp.
GCTGAGCGTGCCGGTGATCGGCCTGTCGCAGCTCAGCCGCGCGGTCGAGCAGCGCGAGGACAAGAGGCCCCAGCTGTCGGACCTTCGCGAATCGGGCTCGATCGAGCAGGACGCCGACATCGTGCTCTTCATCTACCGCGAAGATTATTATCTCGCCGCCAAGCAGCCCGCCGACGACCATCCGGATGCGGCCGCGTGGAAGGAAGAGATGGAGCGCGCGTGGGGACGGGCCGAAGTGATCGTCGCCAAGCAGCGCCACGGCGCGACCGGCAAGGTCCGCATGCGGTTCGACAGCCGCATCACCAAGTTCAGCGACGCCGTCGACGAAGGCTATTTGCCCGAGGCGCGCGGATGACCGTCATTGCGAGCAAAGCGAAGCAATCCAGCGACAGGCTCGATCGCCGCGTCGCTCTGCTCCTCGCGATGACGAAGTAAATCCCTTCTGGGGAGGGGGAAATGAGGGCGTCGGGTCGGGTTCGATCCGGCGCCCTCAGTCGTTCCTACGGGCCGATGTCGTCGCTGCTCTTTGGCTGTTCGATCTTGCGCGGCGGACCAGGCGCGAGCTCGAGCGCCTTGGCGACGTTCTCGTCCCAGCCATAAACGTCGGGACGGAACTGGATGCGCGAGCCGTCCCAGAACGCCGTATGATAAAGCAGCCGGACCGGGATTTCCTTGGGCAGCTTCACGAACGTCTCCTCGTCCTTCTGCATTGCCTTCTGGAACTGGTCGAGAACGCCCTCCTGGCGGGCCAGAGCGGTTGCGAACTGAATCGCATTTTCAACCCTGACGCAGCCGTGGCTGCGATGACGGTCGGACTGCTCGAACAGCGCCTTTGCAGGCGTGTCGTGGAGATAGATCGCCTGGTCGTTCTGCATGTCGAACTTGACCAGCCCGAGTGAATTTTTCGGCCCGGACTGTTGCACGTACATGCCGTCCTTCATCACGAAGTTGTTCCTGGCGAGCCACGCCTGGCCCTTCTCGGCCAGTTCCTTCTCGGCGATGCCCTTGGGGACGGTCCATGTCGGGTTGGCGACCAGACGGTAGATCGGCGACTGGAGCTGGGGCGTCGGCTTGTCGGCCTCGCCGTTGATGACCTTGCGGTGATCGACATGCTGACCGTCGCGCCAATAGTCGAGCGTCGATGCGGCGGTGTTGACGTCGATCCGAGTCTTCGGCGGCTCGCGCTGCAACCAGCGCAGCCGCTCCATCGCAACCGCGAGCTGGCGCGCCCGGGTCGCGGGCCCCGTGCTCAACGCGCTGATGGTGTCGGGCCCGAGTATGCCGTCCGGTTCGACGCCGGAATCGGCCTGGAACTCCTTGACGGCCGCGACGAGCGCGGGCGTGTAGGCGGCCGGCGCCGCCGCGTTCGCCGGCTTCTGTGGCTGCTGCGGGTTCGCTGGCTGCGTTTGCTGGTCGTCGGGGAGATAGCCGCCGGCCCGAAGCACGGCGACGATCGCGGGAATGCGCGGATCGCGCGCTCCCGGCTTGATCGGCTTGTCGCTCGGGATTTCCTGCTGGCCGGCGTCGCGGACCTGCGTCGCGTAGCGGGCGAATGCGCGGCTCAGCGCCTTATATTCGTCCGTCTGCGGCGCGAGCGAGTTCAGCCATTCGCCGACATTGCCGTTCTGAAGCGCCTGCTGCAGCCCCGCACGCACGTCCGTGTTCGCGCGCGGGATGGTGTAGACTTCGTGCAGCTTCTTCGGGTCGGTGTAGCCGTTCGCCAGCGCGGACGCATAGTTCAGCGCGGCTTGTGCGAGCCCCTCTCCGCTCTCTCCGCCCTTCAGGAACAGGTCGGGCTTCAGGCCGTGCGCGGGGGCACCTGCAATGGCCTCGCGGATGTCTTTCTCCGCCTTCTGGTCAAGCGCGAGTCCGGAAGGCGCAGACGCGTTGGCGTCCGACTGGTTGGCATTGGTCTCGCCCATCGAACAGGCGGGCAAGACGGCGGTGCACAGGGCAAGGCCAAGGGCCGTGCCGATCCATTTGCTTTTTCTCACAGCCGCTTGAACGCCGCGCGCGCGCAAAGGGATGCATGGTTGTTTTTCGGGAAGCTTAATCTTCCTGCATGTTCGGGTCGCGCAGGCCCTCGCCAATGGTTGCGCGGGCGCGCTCGGCCTCGACGCTGGTCACTGGGTAGGCGCAATAGTCGGCGGCGTAGAAAGCGCTCGGCCGGTGGTTGCCGGAAAGGCCAATGCCGCCGAACGGCGCGTTCGAGGGCGCACCGTTGGTCGGCTTGTTCCAGTTGATCACACCCGCGCGGACGTTGGCCCAGAACTTGTCGTACATCCCGGGTGTGCCGCCGACGAGGCTGGCGACGAGCCCGAAACGCGTGTTGTTCGCCTCATCGATCGCGGCATCGAAATCCGGGACCCGGATGACCTGCAGCACAGGTCCGAAAATTTCCTCGTCCGGCCGATCCTTCGCGTCGGTGACGTCGATCACGGCGGGCGTGAGGTATGGGCGCTCACCGAAGCTCCGGTCGAGCCGCCGCAGCGGCTTGCCGCCCTTCATCATCAGGTGGAGCCACTGCTCCTGGACGTGGTCGGCGGCGGCATTGTCGATCACCGGGCCCATGAAGGGCTGCGGGTCGGCGAACGGCTGGTCGACGATCAGCCGGTCGATCAGCTTGCCGATCGCGTCGAGCAGATCGCCGTGCTTGCCGTCCTCGACGATCAGGCGCCGAGCGGCCGTGCAGCGCTGGCCCGCGGTGAGGTAGGCCGACTGGACCGCGATCGTTGCCGCGGCATCGATGTCGGTCGCATCCCACACCACCAGCGGGTTGTTGCCGCCGAGCTCCAGCGCCAGGATCTTCTGCGGGGTGTCGGCGAATTGCTTGTGCAGCGATGAGCCGGCCCGCGCCGAGCCCGTGAACAGCAGCCCGTCGATCCCCGGCTGGCCGGCGAGCGCGCGCCCCTCGTCGGGGCCGCCGATCAGCAGCCGGACCGCGCCTTCGGGAATTCCCGCTTCGTGGAAGCAGCGAACCAGGAACTCGCCGGTCGCGGGGGTCTTCTCCGACGGCTTGAAGACGATCGTGTTGCCAGCGATCAGCGCCGGGACGATGTGGCCGTTGGGCAGGTGCGCAGGGAAGTTATACGGGCCGAGCACGGCGAGCACGCCGTGCGGCTTGTGGCGGACCGCGATGCGGTTGCCGAGTGCGGCTTCCATCTTCCGCATCGGCGTGCGCTCGGCATAGGCCTCGATCGAAATCTGCACCTTGTTGACGACCGCACCGACTTCGGTGCGCGCTTCCCACAGCGGCTTGCCCGTTTCGCGCGCGATCAGCTCGGCGAATTCATTTTCCTTCCCGCGCACGACGTTGGCGAAACGGCGCAGCGCCTCGATTCGAAAAGAGTTGGAATGCGCCGCCCACGCCGGCCAGGCGGCGCGCGCCGCGGCCACTTCGGCCGCCGCATCGCCGGTCTCGCCGGACCAGACCTCTTCGCCTGTCGCGGGATTGGTGGAAATCAGCGTTTGACGCACGGCTGCTCGCTCCACCACGGCCGCACGTTCGTCAAGCTGCTGTTGCATGCTGTTCCATCGCTTCGCCCATTCTCCGAATCTTGTTAACTTTGCGTTTAATCGGGTTCCAATCATCGCGATCGGCGATTGCGGACCAGATTGCCTCCACCTCGTCAATGTGCATCGAGCAGGGGCCCGGATCGGACCAGTATGGATGCAATCGGGAAGGAACGGTCCCTTCTTCAGGGACTGTCCCTCCGAGCAGTGCCGCGAGCTCGCGAAACTCCTCGCGCGGATAGGCTTCGATCCCGGGATCGCGGCCGCCGCGCCAGTCGAAGAAGACGCGGTCGATCGGCTGCGCTCGCGTCGCCAGCGCCTTGATCAGCGCGGCCGCGATCTCGCGGTCCTTGTCGCCCGCTGCGACGCCGAGGCGGCGCAGCATGGCGTCGATCAGCGCCTGCTCGAACCGACCGCTCCACCCTGCGAGCAGATCGGACAGCGGCGGCGCCTCGGCGACGAGCGACAGACATCCGGCAAGCTGCGCGAGGTCCCACTGGATCGCTTCGGGCTGGCGGCCGAAGGCGTAGAGGCCGTAATGGTCGAAATAGGCGGCGGTGAAGTCCGGGTCCCAATCCGGCGTGAAGCGCCACGGCCCGTAATCGAAGCTCTCGCCCGTGATGCTGATGTTGTCGCTGTTGAGCACGCCGTGGACGAACCCTGCCGCGAGATAGGAAGCGGCGAGCCTCGCGGTTGCGCTGCTGACGAGATCGAACAGCCGCTGCGCGTTTTCCGCATCGTCGGCCGACGGCTGCTCGGAATAGAGATTCTTAAGGCAGTAGCGGACCAGCTTCTCGATGTTCTCGGCCTGGCCGAAGAAGGCGAGCCGCTGAAATGTGCCGATCCTGATGTGACCGTGGCTGAGGCGCGTCAACACCGCCGAACGTGTGGGTGAAGGCTCGTCGCCGCGTTCGAGCGCCTCGCCGGTCTCGAACACGGCGAAGGTCTTGGACGTATTCACCCCGAGCGCTTCGAGCATCTCGGTCGCGAGGACTTCGCGCACGCCGCCCTTGAGCGTCAGCCGCCCGTCGGCCGTGCGGCTGTAAGGCGTCAGCCCGGAGCCTTTCGTGCCGAGATCGAGCAGCCGCCCGCGCTCGTCGCGCAGTTGCGCGAACGTGAATCCGCGGCCGTCGCCGATCTCGGGGTTGTACGCGCGGAACTGGTGGCCGTGATAGCGCTGCGCGAGCGGGTGCGGCAGGTTATCGGGCAGCGGTTCGAAGCGGCAGAAGTGCCGGCCCCATCCGGCATCGTCGAGTTCGAGTCCAACTCGTTCCGCCCAGCGGCGATTGAGGAACCTCGGCATGCATTGCGGAAAATGCGCGGGCTCGACCGTGTCGTAGAAGTCGGGCCCGAGTGTCAGCAGTTCGGGGTCGGGCCGGTAAAATGCCATTGCTGCCCAAGTGGCGTCTGGCAGCGCATGTTCCAAGCCTTCAGCCGGCGAGCAGCATCACCTTCGCGAGTGCTGCCGCGTCGGGCTCGTCGGGGGAAATCGTCGTCTGGAACTTCCCGTCGCGGCCGAACAGCAGGACCATGGCGCTATGCTCCATCTCCTTGCCGGGGACCGGATGGTGGGAAGGCTCGGCGAAAATGCCATATTGCTTCTTCACCTTGTCGATCTGCGCCTGCGACCCCGTCAGGCCGATGATCGGCGAGTTGAACAGCCCGGCATATTGCCCGACTTCCTTCGGTCCGTCGTTCGCCGGGTCGATGGTCACGAAGACGATGTTGAACTTGTCGTCGCCGCCAACCTGCTGCCTGAGCTTCACCATCCGGGCCAGCGTCGTCGGGCACACGTCGCCGCAGCGCGTGAAGCCGAAATAGATGGCGTAAGGCTTGCCCGCGAGCCGGTCGCTCGAGAAGGGCTTGCCGTCGCTGCCGATCAGCGTGAACGGGCCGCCAAAGGTCGATTGTTCCGGCGCCGATGCGTGCGGTCCAGTCGTCCTCTTGGGTACCACGATCAGCGCCGCGGCCCCGGCGATCGCCAGGACGACGATCACCCACAGGAACAGGCGCACCTGTTTCAACTTCGATCGAGGGGGAGTTTCCTGGGTCACTATTCGGCACGAATTCGATCGCCGCCTAATCCAGCCTGCGCATGATTCCAAGCGAAGCAGCAGCACATGTGCGCGCTGGCCGCGGTCCGCTCTTATCATCAATCAGTGATAACTTTGGATAAGCCGTGGCAATCACGCGCGATTGAGCTCCCATTTAACGCGTTGACTCTCAAACCACTCGGTTCATCCTTTCGACGAGCGAGTCGCTGTGCGGCTCGGGGAGAGCGAACAGGGGGCGGTTCGTGATAGATCAGTCGGGGTACCTGCTGGCCGTCGTTTCATCGCTGCTGGCGGCCGATCCCGGCCCGTCCGCGGCGCAGGCGCAGGCCAATCCGCCGCCGCCGCCGAGCCGTGAAGAGATCGAGCGCAGCAACGTTTCGCAGCAGCCGCGCGCGCCGCGCGCAAGCGTCGTCGCCGGCAATGCGCTCCAGACCGAACCATGTCCGCTGCGCGATTCTGACGTGCGCGCGAACATCACGGCGGTCGATTTCACCGGGCCCGACGGCGCCGAGCTCGCGCCGGTCATCCGCAACCTCCTTGCGGGCGTCCAGCCGCCGACGGGCGAGCGCCCGATTGCCGTCGTCTGCGACATTCGCGATGACGCCACCGCCCGGTTGCGCAGCCAGGGCTATATCGCCGCGGTCCAGATCCCGCCGCAGCGGATCGAGACCGGGCATCTGCGGCTGGAGGTCGTCACTGGTCACCTTGTCGACGTGCACATGCGCGGCGACGCGCCGCCGTTCCGCGCCGAGCTCGCCGCGCGCGCCGAGCAGCTGAAGGCGCTCAATCCGTTCAACCAGTTCGAAGCCGAGCGCATCCTGCTGCTGGCAAGCGACATTCCGGGCGTCGAAGTGCGGCTGACGCTTGCGCCGGCGCGGACCAGGCCCGGCGAGCTGATTGGCGAGCTCAGTGTCTATTACCAGCCATTCAAGATCCTCGCGAACGTCAACAATTTCGGCTCGCGCGCGCTCGGCCGGTACACGCTTTACGGACGCGGCGAGATCTACGGGCTCACCGGTGCGGAGGACCTGACCTATCTGGCCGGCTCCACCACGGCCGATTTTCATGAGCAGCAGGTCGTGCAATTCGGGCATCAGATGGGCCTCGGTGCGAGCGGCATGGGGCTCGGCGCGGACTTCGCCTATGCCTGGTCCAGGCCGGACGTGCATGACATCGACCCCAACGATATCCTCGACCTGCGCTCCAACTCGCTGATCGCGCGCGGCTATGTGACTGCGCCGCTGATCCGCGCGCGCCGCACTTCGGTGAACCTCCGTGCCGGGCTCGAGCTGCTTCAGCAGCGGACGCATTCGAGTTTCGGTCTGGTCACAGACGACAAGCTGCGCGTCGCCTTCCTCCGCGCCGAAACGGGGTTCCGCGAGCCGCTGATGAACGGCGGCGACCTCTATTCGCTGCACGGCGCGCTCGAGCTGCGCAAGGGCCTCGGCATCTTCGGCGCATCGAACCGCTACAGCATTCTCGCCTCGCGCTCCGAGGGCGATCCGACGGCGTTCGTCGCGCGCGCCGAGGCCGGCGGAGTCGCGCGGCTGCCGTCGGTGTTCAGCGTCGCGCTCGACGCCGAAGCGCAATGGGCCAATCATCCGCTCCTCAATTTCGAGGAATATTCGGTCGGCAATTACACCGTCGGCCGGGGTTACGATCCAGGCGCCGTCACGGCCGATCGCGCCATCGCCCTGCGGCCAGAGCTTCGCGCGCAGGTGCTTCAGAAGCCGCGCGCGAGCGTCCAGCTGTTCGGCTTCTACGACAATGTCTGGGTGTGGAACCTCGACCGCTTCAGCACCGACCACGGGCGCAGCGTCGCCTCGGTCGGTGGCGGCGTCCGAGCCGTGATCGCACCCTATTTCCTGGTCGAGGCGACCTACGCCAAGCCGCTCGACCGCCCGTTTGCCACCGGCCCCAAGCCGCCCGCCCGATTCCTGCTGTCCCTGACGGGGCTGTTCTCACCTGTGAGGTAGCATTCGAGAGTAGGAGAGTTCGACCATGGTCTTTGCGTCAAGCATCCGGTTCCGGCTTCTCCTGTCCACGGCGATGGCGGCATCCGTCGCGCTTCCTTCCGCCGCCGCGGCGCAGAACCTTCCGGTGAATCCGTCGGCCGGGACCGTGACCACGTCGGGCGACGGCCACACCATGACTGTCGGCCTCACTGCGCCGCGCACCGCCATCAACTGGGAAAGCTTCGATGTCGGCCAGGGGTACACGGTCGATTTCGATGGCCCGAACACGGTGCAGGCCGTCCTCAACAGGGTCGTCGGCGACCCGTCCACCGGCATCATCAGCCAGTCGGACATCAACGGCGCCCTGACGTCCGACCCGTGGATCGAGGTGTTCCTGATCAACCCGGCCGGCATCATGTTCGGGAACGGCGCGAGCGTCGACGTGGGATCGTTGGTCGCAAGCACGCTCAACATCACCGACGCCGAGTTCCTCGCCTCCGGCGGAACCGACGGCTTCCTCGACTTCGCAGGGGCGGTATCGACCGGCGTGACGGTGGCAAACGGTGCTCTCGTAAGCACCAACTCCGGTAAGCTGGTGCTTATCGGCGCATCGGTCAACGTCCAGGCCGGCGGGACGGTGAGCGCCGCGACGGACGTCGGCTTCGCGGCAGGGAATTCCGTCAGGGTTCCCGCCAGTGCGGGCAGCCCCATCGGGTTTCAGATCGGCGTTCCGACGCCCACCGGCAATGCAATCACAATCGGCGGAGACGTTTCGGGACGCCGCGTGGTGGCATTCATGAAGGTTCCGACGGATGCGGTCGATGCGCTGCTGCTGGTGGAGGACACCGGATCGATCACGGCCACCAGGGCTGGCGGGGGCGACATCGTCCTCGGACTGGGCTCGGGTCCCGACGGCGGCGCAGCCAATTCGCCGGGGACCATCGAAAATGACGGCACTCTGAATGCCTCCGGCGACGTCATCTTCGGAGGATCGAACTTCGGCGGTGTGAACTATCCCGTCGAAGCGATCGAGAACAACGGTCCGATCACCGCCGGTGGCGACGTGTCCATGCATGCGTGGCGGCAGATCACCAACACGGGTCCAATCAACGCGGGCGGCAATGTCACCTTGTACGCTGTCGATTACTCGACCGCTCCCGACGTCCACGTCAGCAACGGTGGCGACATCACGGCAGGCGGCGATGTCAGCCTGCTGGCGCATGCGCACGTCACCTCCGGGTCGAGCATCATCCTGCTCGCGGTGCCGGCGCTCGCGAGCTCACCGGACGTGCAGGTCACCAACACCGGAACGATCAACGCGGGCGGCAACGTCACACTCGCCGGGTCCATCAGCATTTCGGATGTTTCGACGGACAACAATGTCGCCTTCGACCCCGCGGTGCAGGTGTTGAACGACGGGGCGATCACCGCCGGTGAAAGCGTAACCCTCAGTGGAGCGATCGACGTTTTCAACGTCGCGGCGAGCACCATCGCCGTGACCGCTGACGTGAACGTGAGCAACGATGCCCCGATCACCGCCGGCGGTGACGTCAGTCTGCGAGGAACCATCGATATCTTCAATCTCGAGGGGACGGATGGCTCGGTCGCAGACGAGATCGATCTGTTTCCAACCGTGAATATCACGAACAGCGGCAAGGTTACTGCGGACGGTAGCATCGACGTCGATGGCGCCATCGACATTTTCAACCTCAACGCGGACCTGGTGACCGCGACCGCGAACGTTCAGATTGCCAACGACCTGACGCTTGCTGCTGGAAGCGATGTCGACATCAACGGCACCATCGACCTCTTCAATATTCAATCGTTCACGACCGAATCCGGCGTCGCTGCAGCGTCGAGCATCACGGCGACTGCAAACGTGGGGATCGTGAACCGCGGCATGATCAGCGCCGGCGGCGACGTAACCATCGACGCGGCGATCGACCTGTTCAACATCTCGGTTTCCGAGCTCGAGGTGGTCGCGAACCTGGATGTCGCGAATGCCGGCACAATCGCTGCCGATGGCGATGTAGATATCGCGGCGGCAATCGACCTGTTCAACATTGCCGGATCGGCATCGCAGTTCTCGACCTCCGCAGTTCCGGTCATGACCGCGAGCGCGGACCTCCAGGTCACCAACAGCGGGATGATAAGCGCTGACGGCAATGTGGAAATCGGCGCGGCGGTCGACATGTTCAACCTGGCGGTGTCCGAGCTCGACGCGAGCGCGAACGTCGGATTCACCAACAGCAACAGCGGCAAGATCAGTGCTGGAGGCGACGTCGATATCGCTGCGTCGGTCGGCCTGTTCAACATCGCTGGACCGCGTACTGCTTCCTCGTCGTTCGGAGCATCGACAGTTACCGCGACGGGAGACGTCCAGGTCACGAACCTCGGCAGCATTTCCGCGGGCGGCGACGCGAATATCGATGCGTCTGTCGACCTCTTCGCCATTTCGGCCACTGCTTTGGACATTTTCGCCGGTGTCGGAATCTCCAACAGCGGGAAGATCACGGCTGGCGGAGGTGCAAGGCTAAGGGCAACGATTCCCTTCAGCGCGATCTCCGCCACCACGTTCGCGTTCGCCTCGGACGTTCACATCACGAACGGCGGCACGATCAGCGCGCAAGGGGATGTGCACATCTTCGCGAGCGGCGGTGACGTTACCAACAGCGGCAAGATCGTTGCCGACAACGTCTTCATCTCGAGCGCGACTTCGGGCTATGCGTCGGCCTCGCTTCCCATCAGGGACATCAACAACAGCGGCACGATCACCGCGCGCGGCAATGCGCAGCTGATTGCAGGTAACAACATCACCAACTCCGGTGTCATCGACACCGGCGGCGTGGCGCTCCTCAACGCCGGCAACGTCATCGACAACAGCGGGTCGGTGTCTGCCGGCGGCGATGCCATCCTGATAGCCGGCAACAGCATCCTGGATTCGAGCGGCTCGCTCGCCGGTTCGATTTCGGGCGCCGACGTGGCGCTGATTGCAGAAAATGGCTCCGTCACGGCCGGCACGGTCACTGCGCGCGACGACATCGCGATCCGTGCCGCGGGGACAGTGACGACCGGCAGCCTCACAAGCGGGGCGACCGTCGGCGGAAGCGGCCCGGTCGACGTCGTGGGCGCGGCGGACGAATTCCTGTCGGGAGTCGACCTCAGCGGTCACGACGTGGACGTGGACGGAAGCGCGATTGCGGTCAACGTAATCCGCGCGAACGGCACGGGTTCCGACATTCGCCTGCGCAAGCCGGTCACCTCGAGCCGCAACGATCTCGATTTCTTCGCGGGCGGCAACATCGCGATCGACGGCGCCGCGAGTGCGATCGATGTTGCGATGGACGCGGGCGGCAACATCACGGTCGACGGCGACATCAGCGCGCGCGACGACCTCGCGCTTCGCGCGGGCGGATTGCTCGACGTCGGCATCCTCGCGAGCGGAGTCACGGTCGGCGGGCAGGGGCCGGTCGACCAGGACGGCTCGGCCGATGCTCTGCTGGGGCAGACTCTCAGCGGACACGACCTGTTCGTGCAGGCGTCCGCGGTGAACCTGCCGCAAGTCACGGCGAACGGCACCGGCAGCGATCTCACGGTGATTGCCACGACCGGCGGCTTGAACATCGACAATGGATCCGCCGGGGGCACGATCACGCTGACCAAGGAAGGCACGACCGGAATCCTGACCGCCGCGACCCTGACCGCGGGCACGGGTGTGAAATTGAGGTCGGCGACTGATATCGAGGCAGGCACGGTCAAGACCACGGCCGGAGACCTCGACTTCGGCGCGGCGGGCGACGTGACCGTCGACAGCTCGCTCGAAGCAACCGACGTCGCGATCGACGCGGGCGGCGACATCAGCACCGGCGCAATCAGCGCGCGCGACGACATCGCGCTTCGCGCCGGCGGCACGCTCGATGTCGGCCTGCTCACCAGCGGCGTGACCGTCGGCGGCACTGGCCCGCTCGATACCGCGGGCGCTGCCGACGCCATGCTCGGGCAGACGCTCACCGGGCACGACCTGTTCGTACAGGCCGCCGAAGTGAGCCTTCCGCAAGTGACGGCGAACGGGACCGACAGCGACCTGACGGTCATCGCCACCGCCGGTCCGCTAACCGTCACCAACGGATCGGCGGGCGGCACGATCACGCTGACCAAGCAAGGTGCCGGCGGCATCCTCAGCGGCGGCGCGCTGAGCGCCGGGACCGGCGTGAAATTGCGTTCCAGCACCGACATCGTTGTCGCGACCGTCGCCACCGCGAGCGGCGACCTCGACTTCGCCGCCGATGGCGACGTCACCGCAGGCGGCGCGCTGAGCGGGACAGACGTCGCGATCGCTGCCGGCGGGACGATCACCACCGGCAACATCAGTGCCCGCGACGACATCGCGCTGCGCGCCGGCGACACCCTCCACACGGGCACGCTCGCGAGCGGAATCACGGTCGGCGGGCAAGGGCCGGTCGACTCGAGCGGCGCCGCCGACGCGCTGCTCGGCGCCCCGCTCGACGGCCACGATTTGTCGGTCGAAGGCGGCCATGTCGACCTCGCCTCCGCGACCGCGAACGGCAGCGGCAGCGACCTCGTCGTCCGCGCGACGAGCGGTGACCTCAGCGTCGCCAACGGCACCGCGGGCGGCTCGATCAGCCTGACGAAGGAAGGCGCGTCCGGCACGCTCACCGCGGGCACGCTGACCGCCGGAACGGGCGCATCGCTGACCTCGTCGACCGGGATCTCCGCGAGCAATGTCCAGAGCACGGGCGGCGACATCGACTTCGACGCGGTGCAGGGCGTCAGCGTCGGAACGGTCCTCGCGCAGGCCGGTGACGTCAACGTCCTCGCCGACGACCTCGATATCTCCGGCGGGATCACCGGCTCGGACGTGTCCATCACCAACCGCGACGGAGGCAACCTCGTCACCGCGCTCGGCGACGCCGATTCGACCGGCGCGTTCGCGCTCACCGAAGCCGAGCTCGGCCGCATTCATTCCGGCACGCTGACCATCGACTCGCTCGGTCAGGACCTGCTCGTGGGCAATGTCGCCTTTGCCGACGGCGCCGGCTC
>DASSOE010000071.1:0-3639 GCA_035700945.1 Sphingomicrobium sp.
CTACGAGGAACTGACCGGCGCGCCGACGCGGCTGATCGCGTTCAGCGACGATATGGACGGCCTCCGCAAGGTGCCGGACAACGTGCCCAACCACGCAATGCTGGCGGAAAATCTCGGCAAGCCGCTGACGCAGATCCCCGATCCGTTCGGCACGCACGACAGCTTCGCGCACCACAACAATGCGATGCTCCGCCATTTCCTCGACCGCTTCGGCTTTGATTACGAGTTCGTCTCGGCAACCGATTGCTACACCAGCGGCCGCTTCGACGATGTCATTCGCAAGGTGCTGCGCGGGTTCGACGCGATCATGGGCGTGATGCTGCCGACGCTGCGAGAGGACCGCCGCAAGACTTATTCGCCCGTGCTCCCAATCTCCCCGAGCACCGGCCGCGTGCTGCAGGTGCCGGTCGAGGTGATCGACGCCGAAGCCGGCCTCATCGCCTTCGACGACGAGGACGGGTCGCGCGTCCACCAGTCCGCGTTCGGCGGCGCCGCCAAGCTGCAATGGAAGGTCGACTGGGCCGCGCGCTGGGTCGCGCTCGGAGTCGATTACGAAATGGCCGGCAAGGACCTCATCGACAGCGTCGTGCAATCGGGCAAGATCTGCCGGATCCTCGGCGGCCGGCCGCCGGAAGGCTTCAACTACGAGATGTTTCTCGACGAAAAAGGCGAGAAGATCTCCAAGTCGAAGGGCAACGGCCTCAGCCTCGAGGAATGGCTGCGCTACGGCAGCGAGGAGAGCCTCGCTTTCTATATCTACCGCGAGCCCAAGCGCGCCAAGAGCCTGCACATCGGCGTGATCCCGCGCGCGGTCGACGATTACTGGCAGTTCCGCGAGAGATACGCCGACCAACCGGTCGAGCAGAAGCTCGGCAACCCGGTACATCACATTCACCGCGGCGAGGTTCCCGAGACGACGCTGCCGCTGACCTACGGGCTGCTGCTCAACCTCGTCAGCCTTCCGGGAGTCGCGGACAAGAGTACCGCGTGGAAGTTCGTCCAGCGCTACGCGACCGGCACTTCGCCCGAGAACGACCCCGAGCTGGACGAGCTGATTGGCCTCGCCGTCAATTACGCCCGCGATTTCGTCGCTCCCGAACTCGAGCGTCGGGCGCCGAGCGACATGGAAGCCGAAGCGCTCCGCGACCTCGATTCCGAGCTGGCGAAGCTGCCCGCCGACGCGACGGGCGAGGACATCCAGACGCAGGTGTTCGAAGTCGGCAAGCGTCACCCGTTCGAATCGCTCCGCGCGTGGTTCCAGGCGCTATACGAGACTCTGCTCGGCTCCCCGCAAGGCCCGCGCATGGGCAGCTTCATCGCGCTCTACGGCATCGACAACAGCCGCAAGCTGATCGCCGAGGCGCTGGGCGCTGCCGCTTAAGCCGCGGGCCGCGGGCGCATGATCAGCGCCTTGCGGATCGCGACGTCCAGCATCTCCCGCCACCGCCCGGGGTCGGCGAAGCCGCTTTCGACCGCGAGCGCCTGCATGCCCTCGGCGTCGCGGCTGCCGTCGAGGCCGGCGAGGAAGCGCCGCAACACGGGGTCCTCGATGCGCACGGTCGAATGGTCGAGCGTGCACAGATTCTCGATCCCCTCGGCGATCAGCGCGCGGGTGAGGCTGCTCAGCGCCGGCCGGTCGGGCGGCTCATTCGCGAACCGCGCGGAACCGCTGTGCAGATCGATCGGACCGAGATCGAACAGCTGCAGCAGCGACCGAAGCCGCGCGTCGTCGAGCTCCAGCCCGGCAACGGGCAGCCGCGCCGGCCGCGCCTGCGTCAGCCGGTCGAGCGCCGCCGCCAGGACCGGGTCCTGGGCCGCGAACAACGTCCCTTCATCGCCGCGCCAGCCGTCGCCGTCGCGCTTGCATCGCGAGGATGCCCACAGGCCGCGCATCGTCCCCGGCTCGAACGTGCGGCGCGGCTGTGCCTCGGCGCGAACGAACAGGCTGCGGCGGAAATATCGCAGCTCCATGAAGTCGCGCTGCTGCGCGAGCGCGACGATCTGCGCCTGCACGTCCGCACTTGGCTCGACGCCCTCGGGCAGGAAGCCATCGTCGAAACGCCCGCGTCCGGTGTCGCCGAGGAAGACCAGCCCCTCTCGCGCGGCGGCGGCGCAAACCTGCGAATGGAGCTGCGGATGATATTCGCCGCCGAGCTCGTCGTGGAACAGCAGGCCGTCGGGCTGCTCCAGCGTGCGCGCCGCCTGGTGCCGATACGCGGCCATCGCCGGGCCGTCGTCCGGCTGCGGCTCGGCGAACTGCTCGAGCACCGCGCGCGCTATCCGCAGCATCGTCGCCGCATCGGCATCCGCTGGAATGAAGTGGCGCATCAAATCGCGGACCGCCATCCGGAAATAGCCGCCCGGCAGCGTGTTGTAGCTGACGAACGCAATGCCCGCCGGCGCGAGCACGCGGCCGATCAGCACGAGCAGCGCCTCGCGCACCGGCTCGGGCACCCAGGCGTAGAGACCGTGCGCGATGATATAGTCGAACTCGCCCTCGAGCTCGCGTGCCGCCTCGACGACATCGCGCACCTCGAGCTCGAGGTTGCGCAGCCCTGCCGCCGCGGCGCGCGTCCGCCCGCGCTGAATGACGGTCGGCGCAAGGTCGAAGCCGGCGAAGCTCGCTTCGGGCGCGGCGACCGCCATCGCCAGCAGGTTCATGCCGTCGCCGCAACCGACTTCCAGCACGCGCGCGGTGCCAGGGTCGGCGGCGGCGAGATCGTGCAGCTGCGCGATGACCGCCAGGCGGTCGGGATGAGTCTGGGTGAAGATCGCGGTGGGATAGGCGACGGTGTCGTAGACGGTCGCTTCTGACTGGGTCAGATCGGTCATGGCACTAACCTGCCTTCGGCCGGAAGCTGCACCGTTGCGGTGCCCCGCGTTGCCGAAGGAGGTTACCCCAATTCAGGGAGCATTTCGACTTTTGCTGCGCCGCGGGCCGGCCGCGGTACCGCCTAGGGGTTGAGGGAGCTTCTGCGGACGACCCCGCCGATGGTTCCGTGCCTTGGGAGTCGCTCCGTCAGCGTGACCCTCGTCGGCCCGCTGCGCGTTTGAGCAGCGGCAGCGGCGGCAAGCCGCGCGCGCTCATAGGGGCACGCGGACTCGCCGGAATGATCTCCGGCGGCGGGACCGATGCGGTTGCCGGCAGTCGCGGGCGCGACGGCAAACGCCGTCAAGAGGACCAGCAGTTCGAGCTTGTGCTTCGCCATGCGCGTGCCTCCTCATTGTCGTCCTGATCGAACCTCTCGTCGCGTGCCACACCTCGTCGACGCGCCTCTCCGGATTGTTTCGACGAACGTCGCATCTCAGCGCGCGCGGAGCTTGTCGGAATGGACGGGCTCGGCGGGAATCTCGGCCGCATCGAGCTTCACTGCTTCGTCATGACTTACGCCGGCTCTTTCGAGCGCGAGGACGAGCGCCTGCTTCGGATCCACGTCGATGTCGGGCGCGATTCCCGCGCCTTCCCAATCCTTGCCGGTCTTGATGTCGTATGTGCGACCGACCGGCATCCACACCCCGAAATGGTCGGTGATCTCCTGCCCCCCACCGAAATGGTTGGCCCCCGCGGTCGCCTCGCCGATCAAAGTCGCGCGGCCGGTCGACTTGAGCGCGAGCGCAAAATGCTCCGCCGCCGAGGCC
>DASSOE010000072.1:0-31001 GCA_035700945.1 Sphingomicrobium sp.
CCGGCCGCGCCGACCTGGTCGCGCTGGCAAGGCCCCACCTCGTCGACCCCTTCTGGACCCTCCGCGCCGCCGCGCAACTCGACTATCGAGACGTCCACTGCCCCCCGCAATATCTCAACGGCCTCAGTCAACTCGCCCGTAACCTCAAGCGCGAGGCGGAAGCTGCGGCGGCGCTCAGGGTTTGAACGCTCGAAAGCTGTGCGCGGGAATGGACACGGTTTCGGCCTGTGCTTGTCCGTTGCGGGCAACCCCGACCTCGGCCGCCTCATCGCGGTAATTCTCCACGACGAAGGCGCCGTTGTCATAGGTGAAGAGCGCGACGTGATCCGGTGCGTCGATCTGAACGGGAGCATCGGCGAAGAGGAAGCGCTTGATCTGCGTGATCATCGGCTGGGGCAGGTTGTACAGGTCGCCGAAATTCTCCGGCATGGTCCAGAGGTAGAGCGTGCCCTTCGAATAATGGTTCATCAGGACGATCGGGAAACCCTTCGCCGCCACGACTCCGCGGATGATGCCCCAGCTGTCGTTGGTGTAGAAACGCACCTCGGGGAACAGCACCGGCTTGTCCTTGCCCGTTTGCTTCAGCTCGGTGCCGTTGCCCGCGCCGAAGCCGACAAAATATTGATCGATGGCGATGGTGTGGCCGGTCGTTCGCCACTCGGCGAGCTGACGAAAGCCGCGGTCCTGCGTCGCTGCGAGGAAGCCCGAGGTGACGATCACGTTCGCCCCGCCGCGCAGGCTGGCGCCGATCTTCGCGATGATGTTCGGATCCGACGCGGCAGCCTGCGTCAGCAGGATCGTATGCGCCTGCGCCGGATATTGCGGGAAGAGCTCGATCGGCACGCCGAGGTTGCCGATGTAATTGTGGAGGAAATCCTCGCCGGTGGCATGCGGCGGGCGGTAGCTCGCGATGCCGACCGGATTGCCGAGTTGCCCGAGCACGCCGTCGGCAATGTGCAGCGCTTCATTGGCGGCGGTCGCCCATCCCGCATTCGGATGCGCCCTGGCGATCGAGTCCCAGTCGAAGCTCGTCTTCTGCTTCGCCCATGGCCGCTCGCCGGCGGTCGCGGGCTTGTCGCTCGCCATCGCGCCCCATTCGAACAGCATCTGCTCGGGCGCCTTGGCGAACAGGCCGTCCCACAGCTGCTCGGCGTAGCGGTCGATCGCGCGGATCGAATAAGTGTCCACCCATGCGCCGAGGTTCGCGCCCGGGCGGACGTTCTCGAGGTAACGGAAAATCTCGTAGCTCTCGTATTGCTGCAGCAGCTGGTCGGTGATCACCGGATCGCGGGTCTCGGTGCCGGTGTAGATCGCGTCGAACATCTTCGCCTGTTCCGCGAGGTCATAGCCCGTGCCGTGGAAATGCTCATACCAGTTGGGATATTTAATGATGACCCGGACGCGCGGATTCTCCTGCTTCGCCGGGCCGAGCACGAGGTTGCGGCTCGCCTCGCGCATCCGGTCGAGCCGGTAATCGGTCCAGCTGCGCTGCCCTTTGGCGGCGATGTCGGCGTCCGACTTGGTCGTATAGAAGAAGAAGTCGTCGAGGATGATTTCGTCAAAGTGCCGGGCGATGAGGCGCACCGCGCGCTCGCACTCGGCGCGGTCCGCGGGGTTCTCATAGTCGAACGTCCCGAACTGCCCGCCCGAACCGCCGGCGGCGAGCGTGACGCCGCCCGACGTTGCGATGCCTTTGGCCGCGAACGCGCGCTTGACTGCGTCGAGCTCGGCGTCGGTCGCGAAAACGCGGTCGCGGTAGGCCTCGATATAGACCTTGTCGAACTTGAGCTGCGACGAGACCCGCTGGAACTCGCGCTCGAAGGTTGCAGGGTCGGCAAGTTTCTTCGCACCGCCGACGGGGATGTAGATAGCCGCGCGGAAGTTCTTGTACGCGGCCGCGTGCGCCGCCGTCGCGACGCTCATCAACAACAAGACGGCAATCGCGCCGATCAGGCGATGGAAACGCATGCTCTCCCCTCCCCCGTTAGCGCTATCATTAGAAGCGAAACGCAAAGGAGCAAGCGGGCGGAGCGCTACAGCGCGACGGCCTCCGAGAAGACGCCGCCGGCATCGCGGCCCTCGACCCACTGGATCAGTCCGGCTACCGGAGCATCCCTGGCGAAGCGGATCGCCACCTCCCAGCCCGCCTCAAGCGCGCGCGCGGTGCGCAGCCGGAACCCGCGAGCGGAGACGTTGAGGACTTCGGCGCGCACCTTGCCTGCCGGGCACTCGAGCACCACCGGCCAGCCGACATCGATGCGCGTGCTGCGGGGCAGCAATTCGCGGCCCTCCAGCTTACCCTCAGCTTTCATTGTCCACCTTCGTGCGCGGCAGTTTCCATTGCCGCATTCGATCCCGCTGACGGCATTTTGGTTCACATTAATTCACCGCGCGCTGAACAATCGCGGTTGGCGGCCGATTTACCACGCATGGTGTGGACGCCCGAGCCGACCTACGAGAAGCCCGAGATCAGCGTCCGCGCGACGACGCTTTATTATGGGATCGTCGCCCCGATCATGCTGCCGTTCCTGGATCGACGGCTGCTCAACCTGTTCCGCTGCCGGGAGGGCAAATGCTTCTTCCAGCGCAACCGCGCGCATCCGCCGACGGGCAAGGAGTTCGACACGCTGGTCCACCTCGAGCCCGTCGCGCAGAAGAATGGGCGCACCGAACAATATTTATACGTCGAAACGGCCGAGGAGATCGTCGCCTGCGCCAAGGTGCAGACGGTCGAGTTTCACGGCTGGGGAAGCCGCGCCGGTGCAGTCGAAACCCCGGACCGCCTCGTCATCGACCTCGACCCCGATCCGAAGCTCGAGTTCGGCAGAGTGAAGGACGCCGCCTTCCAACTGCAGCGCTCGTTCGAGGCGCTCGGCCTGGAAAGCTTCGCCTTGCTGTCAGGCGGAAAGGGCATTCACGTCGTCGTTCCCCTGGAACCCGCCGCCGAGTGGCGGGAGGTCGAAGAGTTCGCCAAAACTTTCTGCGCCGCGCTCGCCGACGCGGCGCCGGGGCGCTTCACTGTCGCTTTACCCAAGCCGCAGCGGCGAGGGCGCATTTTCCTCGATTTCCTGCGCAACCACCGCACGGCGACGGCGGTCATGCCGTGGTCGGCGCGCGCTCGCGCCGGAATGCCCGTGGCCGCGCCAGTAACCTGGGACGAGCTGAAGGACATCGACCGCTCCGACGCGTTCACCATCGCCGACGTGGAGATTCTGCTCGAACGAGCCGGTTCGGCCGCGCTCCGCGATTGGGGCGCCGGCGCTCAGCTTTTGCCTAGGCTGCGTTGACCGGCTCGGCCCACTCCTGCGCCTTCTCGGCGGCGTTGAGCTCGCGGATCAGCGCGTCGACGCTGCGCGTGAGTTCGGCCAGGAACGTGATCTCGTGACGCGCGCCGCGATAGCTTTCCGCCATCAGGATCGCATCGATCAGGATCGGAACGACGAGGCTCTCGGGGTCGTCGAGCTCGGCGAGGCCGCGCAGCTTCGCCAGCGCCTTGCGCCGCGCGCTGAGCGGGTCCGTCAGCGCTTCCGTTCGTCCAATGCACCAGCCCATCGCCACGCTCCCGCAAAGGCGTTGAAGGATATTCAATTGCGCCGGCGCCGGAAGACGGGCTCGGCGCGCCGCCGGAGCGGTTCGGCGCTAACGCAGTTAAGTTTGCCGCACGGACCCGCGCCGCTATCAGGCGAAGCGGGAGGCATGTGTTGCTGAAGCGCATTGCGATTGCCGCCGCGTTGTTCGCATTCCTCGGTTCCTGCTCGCGGCCGCAGCCGTCGACCGACACCGTGTTCGTGTCGAACGAAGCCGGGTACGTCACTCTTGTCGACGGCGCGACCGGCCGCATCGAAGGGCGGCTCGCGACGGGCGCCCGGCCGCGCGGCATGGACTTCTCGCCGGACGGGAAGATCCTCTACGTTGCGGCGAGCGACGCCGGCCGGCTCGAGGCGTGGGATGCGCGCTCGCACGAGCGCCTCGGCATGTTCAATTCGGGATCGGACCCGGAGCGGTTCGCGATCAGTCCCGACGGATCGACGGCGTACATCGCCAGCGAAGACCACAGCGCGGTCACCTTTCTCGACCTGAAGAGCGACCGCATCATTCGCGAGGTGAAGGTCGGGCCCGAGCCGGAGGGGATCGGAGTCAGTCCGGATGGCAGGTTGGTCGTCGCCACGTCCGAGGTCGCGAACCTCGCGCATTTCATTGATGCGGCGACCGGCGATGTCCTGGAGAGCCTGCCCGTCGGCAGCCGCCCGCGTTTCGTGCTGTTCCTCGACGGCGGCAAGCAGGTCTGGGTCTCGTCCGAGCAGCGCGGGACGATCAGCGTCTTCGACGCCGCGACACGCCGCCATCTCCGCACGATGGACCTGACGAAGAGCTTCGATATTTCCGAGCCGGTCCAGGCGGTCGAGATGCGGACGACGAAGGATGAACGCCGCGTGTTCGTCGCCATGGGCCGGTCAAACCGGGTTGCCGAGCTCGACCCGGCGAGTGGCGCACTACGGCGCTGGTGGCCGACGGGCGAGCGCACATGGGGCATCGGCCTCTCGCCCGACGAGACGCGCCTTTATGCCGTAAGCGGAATCTCGGGCACGCTGACCATCATCGGCATCGTCGACAACAAGGTCTTGAAGACGGTGCAGCTGGGCGGACGGCCGTGGGGTGCGCTGGCGGCGCGCAAATGATGCGCCTCGTCGCGCTCGCCGCGGCGGCGCTCGTGCTCGGCTCGTGCAGCCTCATCCCCGAGCGCACGCTGACAGCCTGCGAAGACCCCAACAACCTGCCTTTCTCCAACAAGGATGGCGAGGGGTTCGAGAACAAGCTCGCGCAGATGATCGCGTCCGAGCTCCACGCGAAGCTGGATTACGTCTGGTGGGCGCAGCGGCGCGGTTATGTCCGCAACACGCTCAACGAGCGCAAATGCGACTTCTGGCCGGGCATCGGCAGCAATGTCGAAATGGTCGCGACGAGCCGTCCTTATTACCGTTCGACCTACATGTTCGTCAGCCGCGCGGGCTCGAACTTGAACGGCCTGACGCTCGACGACCCCCGGCTCAAGACGCTGAAGATCGGCGTCGAGCTCGTCGGCGACGACGCCAGCAACACGCCGCCAGCGCACGCGCTGGCGAGCCGCGGGATCATCTCCAACGTCCATGGCTACATGCTCTACGGCGATTATGCGAAGCCCAACCCGCCCGCCGAGATCGTCCGGGCGGTCGAGCGCGGCGACGTCGACGTCGCGCTCGTCTGGGGCCCGCTCGCCGGCTATTTCGCGGAGCGCTCGCCGGTGCCGCTGCGGCTCGAGCCGGTGACGCCGTGGATGGCCGACATGCAGTGGCCGATGCAGTTCGATATCTCGGTCGGCGTGCAGAAAGACGATCAGGAGCTGCTCAAGGAAATCGACCAGGTGCTCGCTCGCCGTGCCGGCGACGTCCGCAAGCTGCTGGCGACCTATCGTGTGCCGGTGATCGAGGAGCCGTGACCGGCCGACCCGGCCCTTGCGAGCCTGGGTAGGGATTTGCTGTAAGCGGCTTCCAACGCTCAGGCTCGGAGGATGATGTGGCGGGTGCCGACCAACCGGTTCGCAAGGTAACCATCGTCGGCGGCGGCACCGCCGGATGGATGACGGCCGCCGTCCTCTCGCAATGGCTCAGCCAGGTCGAGGTCCGCCTGATCGAATCGGAAGAGATCGGCACCGTCGGCGTCGGCGAAGCGACCATCCCGCACATCCGCAACTATCTCGCGCTCGCCGGCGTCGACGAGCTCGAGATGATCGCCGCGACCAAGGCGACGTTCAAGCTCGGCATCCAATTCGTCGACTGGGGCCAGCCGGGCGAATCCTACATCCACGGTTTCGGCAAGATCGGCCGCGACATGCTGTGGCTTCATCCGCACCAGCTGTGGCTCGCCGCGCGTGCGCGCACGCCGGAGAAGGTCAAGCATTTCGACCATTACGCCCTGAACTGCGTCGCCTGCCTCAAGAACCGCTTCGCATTCCCCGACAAGCGCAACCCCAATTCGCCGCTCGCCGACATCGATTACGCCTTTCACTTCGACGCATCGCTGTTCGCGCGGCTGCTGCGCTCGCAGTGCGAGGCGCGGGGCGTGACCCGGATCGAGGGCCGCATCGTCGAGGTCGTGCAGCATCCCGAGACCGGCTTCGTCGAACGCGCCCGGCTGGCCGACGGGCGCGAGGTCGACGGCGACCTGTTCGTCGACTGCTCGGGCATGCGCGCGCTGCTGATCGGCGAGGCGCTCGGGATCGGCTACGAGGACTGGAACCGCTGGCTGCTGTGCGACCGCGCGCAGGCACTGCCGACCGCGAGCGTCGAGCCGGTCACGCCCTATGTCCGCTGCACCGCAAACAAGGCGGGCTGGCAGTGGCGCATCCCGCTGCAGCACCGCGTCGGCAACGGCTACGTCTACGCGTCGCAATATCTCGGTGACGACGAAGCGGCCGAAATCCTGCTCTCCAATGTCGACTCCGAGCCAATCGCGGAGCCGCGCCTCGTGCGCTTCCGCCCCGGGCGGCGGCTCAAGGCATGGGACAAGAACGTCATCGCGATCGGGCTTTCCTCCGGCTTCCTCGAGCCGCTCGAATCGACCAGCATCCATTTGATCCAGACCGGCATCCACCGCCTGCTCGCGATGTTCCCGGCGGAAAGCTTCTCCGCCGCGGATATCGATGAATACAACCTCCAGGCGCTCACCGAATATGAGGACGTGCGCGACTTCATCATCGCGCACTACAAGGTGACTCGCCGCAGCGGCGACCCCTTCTGGGATCATGTGCGCGAGATGGACGTCCCGCGCACGCTTCGCGATCGGTTCGAGCTGTTTCGTTCGTCGGGCCGCTTCTTCAAGCACAATGCGCAGGAGTTGTTTGCCGAGGAAAGCTGGGTCCAGGTGCTGCTCGGCCAGGGGTTTGAAATGCAGCCGGACCCGGTGACGAGCTTCGTCCCCGCGGAGGAGATCGCGGGATTCCTCGGAGATATCGCCGAAGTGATCGAGGATGTGGCCGACAAGATGCCCGACCACGGCGAGTTCGTGCGGCGGCTTCCGCCCAGCACGCCGACGCCGGCGGCGGCTGCCGCCCCGCCCGACGTCAGCTTCACGCTGAGCTACGAACGCGGCGCGACGTAACGGCCGCGCGTGGCTTCAAGGACACAGCGGCGGCAAAGCCGTATGAACATTCGTTCAGCCGAGTTGACTTCGCAGCGGTGAAATTGTTTCATCGCGCGCCAACGAGCCAAATGGCCGCTATACATATGTAACCGGTTACACCCGCCGCGACTGGGGAGACGCGAAGTGAACAACACGCACAACAAGCGCAGGCTTGCGTCAGGAATTTCGGGCGTCGCGATTGCGGTCGCGCTCACTGTCGCGAGCCCCGCCTATGCCCAGACCGAGTTCGGAACGATCCGCGGCCACGTCGACGGCGCGGCGGCGGGCGCTCAGGTGGTGGCCGTCGACAGCCACACCGGGCAGCGCCAGGTCGGCACCGTCAACGCGCAGGGCGACTACGAGATTTTCGGCCTTCGCCCGTCGACCTACACCGTCTCGGTCGAGGGCAAGGCGGCGCAAAGCGCGACGGTCGGCGTCAACCAGGCGGTGATCATCGACTTCGTCGCGCCGCGCGCGGCAGGCGGCGCGATCGTGGTGACCGGTCGCCGGACGGCGCAACCCGTCCAGGCCCAGTCGGTCGCCACCAACATCACTCCGGCGCAGATCGAGAATCTGCCGCAGAATTCGCGCAATTTCCTCAGCTTCGCCCAGCTCGCGCCGGGCGTCCAGCTCACCAATCCGAGCGGCGCGCAACAGCTTCAGATTGGCGCGCTGTCGCCTGCCAATTCAAATGTCCTTCTCGATGGGATGACGTTCAAGAACCCGATCAACCACGGCGGCATGTTCGGGCAGAACTTCGGCGATTTCGGCAACCCCTTCCCGCAAATCGCGATCCAGGAATATCAGCTCATCACGCAGAATTTCGGCGCCGAAATCGGCCAATCGGCGGCGGGCGTCCTGTCTGCGATCACGAAGACCGGCGGCGACCGCTTCCACGGATCCGCCTTCCTCGACTGGCAGCCGGAATCGTTCATCGGCAGGCGCGCCTACACCAAGAACACGGATCAGGATTACGATCGCAAGCAGTTCGGCGCGGATCTCGGCGGCCCGATCATCCCCGGCAAGCTCAGCTTCTACGTCGCGTTCGAGGGGCTGAACCGCAAGTTCCCCGCGCGGACGTTCGACGTTTCGGCATCGGTCCCGCAGAATATCGAGGCGCAGGTCAACGGGTCGATCCCGCAGGACTTCAAGCAGCGGCTCTACTTCGGCAAGCTGACGTGGTTCGCGACCGACAACGACACCGTGAACCTGATGGGCTACCGCCGCGTCCAGAGCAACCTCAGCGACTTCGGCGGCAATGCGGTGCAGAGCCACGGGCGCCTGCTCGAGACCGAGCAGAGGCGCTACCAGCTGCAGTGGAAGCACAGCGTCGGCAATTTCCTCAACTTCCTGAACATCGCCTACGACAAGGCCAACCAGGGAACGCCCAACCTTACGGAAGGTCCGGAATATATCCTGACCGGCGGTCAGGACACCGGATCGCGGCTCGTCTTCCTCGGCGCCAACAGCTTCCAGCAGAACGACGAAGAGAAGTCGTGGGTGATCAAGGACGACGCAACGCTGCGTCACGGCGAGCACACCTTCAAGGCGGGCGGCCAGATCACGTTCTACGATCTCGCGCGGACCGAGAACAACGGGTTCAACGGAACCTATTTTGTCGCGAACCCGTGCACGACTCCGCCCGGCACGCCCTGCCCGATCTCGTCGTTCGACATCACGACCGCTGCGCCGTTCGCGGGGTCAATCAACATCGCGCCGTCGCCCACCGTGTCGGGCAAGGACACGCAGATCGGCCTTTACGTCGAGGATGAATGGAAGCCCGACGAGCACTGGACGGTCAATGCTGGGCTGCGCTGGGATTTCGAGAGCAACGCCAACAACAACGATTACGTGACTCCGCCGGCGATTGCCGCGGCGCTTCGCGCCTATCCTGGTTGGATCGCGCGCGGCATCGACGCCGACGATTACATCTCGACCGGCGACAACCGAAAGCCGTTCTGGGGCGCGTTCCAGCCGCGTCTCGGCGTTTCCTATGATGTCCGCGGTGACCACGACCTGGTCGTGTTCGGCGGCGCCGGCCGCTATTACGACCGGCCGCTGTTCATCGAAGGGGTGCTTGAGACGCTCCAGAACAGCAACACCACCCTCACGCTTCAGCTGCCGGCCTGCGCCGGCGCGTCGCCGCCGGCCTATTGCCACGATCCCGACGCGCTGCGCCAGTTCGCCGCAAGCCAGGGCTTCACCGGCGGCGCGGTCTGGGTCCTGCCGAACAAGGTAAAGATGCCTTACTCGGACCAGTTCGACATCGGCGTCCGCAAGCGGTTCGGAGACATCCAGACATCGCTGACCTACAGCCACGTCGAATCGCACAACATCTTCATGTTCACGCGGGCGAATTTCTATTCGAACGGCTGGTACACCGTGCAGCTGCAACGCGATTCTGCCGGCAACGTGGTCGGGTGCAGCAATGGCGGCGACCAGTGGATCATCGACTTCACGCCGAACGGGCCGTTCCCGAACTGCGCGGCAACCAACGGTCAGCTGACCGGCTTTAACGGCAAGCTGAACCGGGGTCAGAACAATGGCCGGGCAACGCTCAACGCGCTCTACCTGCAAATCGAAAAGCCATTCACCGAGAGGAGCACGTGGGGCTTCACCCAGTCGCTGACGCTCCAGCGTGCGCGGACCAACGTCGGCCAGGATTTCTTCGGCGACGAAATGTTCAATGGGCCGGAGCTCGACACCTACGGTTGGAACTATGTCCCGAACGTCGAGAAATGGCGGTCGGTGACGTCGGGCAACTGGCGGGCGCCGTTCGGGATCACGCTTTCCGGAATTCTCACGCTGTCGTCGGGCCCTGCCTTCGGCCACCTGGTCGCCACCTTCAATTCACCGCCGGGCACCGTTGCGCCGCCGCCGGAGGGCGCGTGCTGCTTCGCCAATCTCGCCGGCGTCTACTTCCCGCACAAGACGTTCGGCTACAAGCGGCTAGACGCTCGCGTGGCCAAGACGTTCAAGCTTCCGTGGGGTACCGAGCTCACTGCCGACTTCCAGGTCTTTAATGTGTTCGACTGGGTCAACCACACTTACTCCGCATGGGGTGCCGGCGGTGGCGCGGTTCCGCCGCTGGTCGATCCGCGTAGCCAGGTCAGCAATGACCAGCGCCAGTTCCAGGCGGGGCTTCGGTTCAAATTCTAGGTTGAGACACTTCGGCCCTTGTTTCCCCTCGGGCCGATCGGGAGGGGCTCACCGCCCCTCCTCTTTTGCTTGAAGAGGTGTGGCCGGAGTGAGGCCCGAACTTCGCCGATTCGGAAACGCGGCCAGCCCGGTCGTGATCGTCGACGAATTCAGCGGCGAGCTCGACCGCATCCTCGGCATCGCTGAAGGGCTCGCGCCTTACCCGCCTCACACCAATTATTATCCCGGGCTCCGGCGTGTGATCACCGGCGCCGATGGAGCGGCCGACTCCTATGTGCAGGAGACGTGCGAGCGCGCCGCGCAATTCATTGCCGGCGCCTTCGACCTCGACCGGTTCACGCTGCTCGAGGCGAGCTTTTCGATGGTGACGACCTCGCCATCCAAACTCACGCCTCCGCAACGCGCGCCGCATTTCGACACGACCGACGCGAAACACCTCGCGCTTCTGCACTATTTGCGGGTACCCTCCGGATCGGGCACGGCCTTCTATCGCCAGCGCTCGACCGACATCGAACGCGTGACGGAGTCTAATGTCGAGCTGTTCGTGCGCACCGCGAGAGCGGATGCGGCGTCGCTGCCGACAGATGCCGGCTACATCCACGGATCGGACGGCTTCTTCCAGCAAATCGGCGCGGTCGAATCCGTGCCGGACCGCCTCATCATCTACCAGGGAAGCCTCCTCCATTCGGGCATCATCCCGAGGGACATGAGCTTCAGCGCCGACCCGCGCGAAGGGCGGCTGACCGCAAACCTGTTCGTCCGGGGCAACTGAGGAGAGTCGAGATGCGCCAAATCCTGTTGCTGACCGCAGCGCTGGCATTCGCAGGCTCGGCAACCGCCGCGCAGCGCACTTACATCAACCCGATCGACGTCGATTACCGCTACAATTTCGAGCAGATCAACCAGGGCGTCTCGTACCGCACCGGCGCCGACCCGGCGGTCGTCAACTATCACGGCGCCTATTATCTCTTCATGACCCTCGCGGACGGTTACTGGCGCTCGACCGACCTGATGCACTGGCAGTTCATCACGCCGAGCCGGTGGCCGTTCGGAGGCGTGGTCGCGCCGGCTGCGGCTGTCGACGGCGATCGGCTGATCCTGATGCCGTCGATCTCTTTCACCCGCCCGGGGCCCATCTTCGTCACGACGGCGCCCGAGACCGGCAAGCTCGACTATCTGGTGCGGCAGATGCCGGAGCTCCCCGGCGGTGTCGACAAGCCGCCGGAGGAGATGAAGCCGGGAGAAGTGCCGCCGGGCCCGTGGGATCCCGGGTTGCTCAAGGACGACGACGGCCAGTGGTACCTCTACTGGGGCTCATCGAACGTATTCCCGATCTACGGGCAGAAGATCGCGTTCGTCGACGGCAAGCTGATCTACCAGAGCCCGGCCGAACCGCTGTTCGTCCTGCACCCAGACAAGCACGGCTGGGAACGCTTCGGACAGGATCACAGTGGCCTGCTCGCCAATGGACAACCAACCAAGCCCTATGTCGAGGGCGCATGGATGACCAAGCATGACGGGCGCTATTATCTCCAGTACGGGGCGCCTGGGACCGAGTTCAACGCTTATGCAAATGGCACGTACGTGTCGGACAAGCCGCTCGGCCCGTTCGAGTACGCGGACTACAACCCAATCGCCTACAAGCCCGGCGGATTCGTCCACGGCGCGGGTCACGGTTCGACCTTCCAGGACCGCTACGGCAACTGGTGGAACACGGGGACGCCGTGGATCGGCTACAACTGGACGTTCGAACGGCGGATCGACATGCTTCCAGCCAAATTCGAAGCGGACGGGCAGTTCTGGGCCTCGTCGCGGTTCGGCGATTTTCCGCAATACGTCCCGACGAAAAGGATCGACGATCCCGACAGCCTGTTCACCGGGTGGATGCTGCTGTCCTACCGCAAGGGCGCCAGCGCCTCCTCGACGATGGGCGAGTTCCGCGCCGACAGGGTGACCGACGAGAACCCGCAGACCTTCTGGGTCGCGGCGGAGAACAAGCCGGGCGAAACGCTCACGGTCGACCTCGGGAAGGTCGACACCGTTCGTGCGGTGCAGGTGAATTTCGCCGACTATAAATCGGGCCGCTTCGCCGACGCGCCCGATATCTATACCGAGTTCACGCTCGAGGCCTCGAGCGACGGGCGCGAGTGGCAGGAGATCGCGCGCACGGAACCGCCGCGCCGCGACCGCCCCAATGCCTATTTCGAGCTCGCGTCGCCGGTGCGGGCGCGGTTCATCCGCTACGTCCACGGGCATGTCGGCGCCGCCAATCTCGCGATCAGCGACATCCGCGTGTTCGGGAGTGCCGGTGGTGCAGCGCCGCCACAACCGGCCGGAGTCACCGCATCGCGGCACACCGACCAGCGCGACGCGACGATCCGGTGGAAGCGCGTACCCGGCGCAATCGGCTACAACATCCGCTTCGGAATCCGGCCTGATCGACTGACGCTGACGCACCAGCTGTGGGCGGACGAGCTCGGCAAAGGCGCGACGCTCAGCAAGGGTCTGCGCTCGCTCAACGTCGGCGTGCCCTATTACGCGGCGGTCGAGGCGTTCAACGAAAGCGGCGTGTCGAAGCTCAGCCGCGTTCTCCCCGTGCGCTGAGCCAGCCGCCCGTGAACCCCGCGCGCAGCAACCCGCGGCGGATCGCCGGCACGCGGCGCATATAGCGCCACAGCAAATCGTCCCGGTAGTTCGCGGCCTGGAGCAGGATGGGTCCCTGGTCGATGCCGAGATAGTCCTTCGCCACCCATCCATGCTTCGGGTCGACCGAGCCGGTCTCGACCTTCGCGCCGGTGTAGGTGAAACTCGGATTGAAGCTGTCCTTGAAGCCGTAACGGTCGAACAGGCGCGGCTGCCCGCGTAGCGCCTCGGCGCAGGGTATGACGATCTCCGGCGCGAACGGCAGCGATCCGAGCGCGGCGGTGGGCGCGATGGTGCCGTCGTCGCGCTCGTCGGGCTCGCCGATCGGCCCGCGCGCGGCATAGCCATAGAAGGTCCGCTTCTCGCCGCGATACGGCAGCTCGAAATTGCCGGGACCATCGCACGCGGTGAGGCCCCACAGCCGGTCCGAATAGCCGCGCCAGCCCATGGGATTCGCGGCGGCGTACGCCTGCTGCGCAAAGGTCTCCCGCCGGCTGTTCTCGAAATAGTCGAACCCGGCCTGGCGCATCACCGCGTCGCGGATGCCGCGGAAATCGATGAACATGTGGCTGTACTGGTGGCCGAACATCGGCGCGAAGGCGACACGGCGGGTCGGTCCCTCCCCTCGCCAGAAGTTCGCGTAATTGGAGGTCCATTGCTGCCACAGGTCCGCGGGGGCCGGGTGAGTCGGCGAGCCGAGCGCGAGAATATTGACGAACATCCCCTCGTTGAAGCCGACCCAGTTGGCGGGGATCAGTCCCTGTTCCGGGTGCCAGCCCATCGAAATCGGTCGGCGCCCGTCGCCGCGGAAGAAGTTCCAGTCCGCGCGCTCGTACAACGCGTTCGCGAGGTGCCGGATCTCCCGTTCGACCGGGTCCGCTCGATCGAAATATTGGCCCGCGAACAGCACGCCCATCAGCAGGATCGTGGTGTCGACGCTCGACAGCTCCACCTGCTTGAAGCGGAGCCCGCGCTCCATGTCGAGGAAATGGTAGAAGAAGCCGGCGTGACCCGCCGTTCCCGAAGGTTCCGGTCCTTGCGGCGCGTTCCAGAAGAAGCGGAGCGTCGTCAGCGTCAGGTCGCGTGCATCGGCGCGCGTGCACCAGCCCCGCTCGACGCCGACGGCATAAGCGGGCAGTGCGAAGCCCACTGCCGCAATGCTCGCGAAGCTCGGCGTCGGCCAGCGGTCGGGCACCAGGCCGTTGCTGCGGTTCGCATGGTCCCAGAACCAGCGGAAGGTGCGGCGTTCAATGTCTTCGTAGAAGGCCGGAAGCGACCGTGCCGACGCGAACGCCGAGCGCGCCGGCAAGGCCGCGCTCGCAAGAAGCAGTGACGATCTTTTGAGCAGCGCGCGCCGGTCGATAAGCATCAGCGCTTCACCTTGCCCGTCGTGGCGCGGACCACGAGCTCGGGCGCGTGGAGCTCGTCGCCTCGATCCTGTCCTCTGCCGAAGGAGTCGAGCAGCCGCGCCAGCGCGCGCTCGCCGAGCTCGGCGATGCGAACGCGCACCGTGGTGAGGCCCAGGTGCTGCGCGAGCGGAATGTCGTCGAAACCGGCAACGGCCACCTGCTCGGGCACCGAAACGCCGCGCGCGCGGAGTGCCTGTAGCGCGCCGATCGCCATATTGTCGTTGCCTGCGAACAAAGCGTCGAATTCATGACCGCGTTCGAGCAGCGCCGCGGTCGCGCGCTCGCCCGATTGTTCCTCGAAGTTGCCGTGAAGGATTTCGCACGCGATCCCGGCGGTGGCGCACGCCTCGCGAACGGCAGCCGCGCGTTCGTCGGCGTCGACGTTGCCCGCTGGCCCGGCGATATGGACCAGCCGCTTGCGCCCAAGGTTCGAGAGATGTTCGATCACGGCGCGGACTCCGGCGACATTGTCGAGGTGGATCGCCGCGTGCGCGCCCGGCTTGTCGCGCGTGTTGATGAGGACCGACGGGACGCCCGGAGGGAGTGCCGCCGCCAGTTCCTCCGACTTGAGGTGCGGCGCCATCACGATCAGCCCGTCGACGCGGCCGTGCATCGCGCGAAGCGCGAGCTGCGCCTGCTCGGCGCGTGCGTGGAGATTGGAAAGGAGCAGCAGGTAGCCGCGGCGGCTCGCCTCGCGATCCATTCCGCGCACGATCTCCGAGAAGAATTCGCCGTGAAGGTCGGGGAGCACGACGCCGATGGCATTGGTGCGCGCGAGGCTGAGGCTGCGGGCCCCGGCATGGGGAACATAGCCGAGCTCGCGCACCGCTTGCGTGACGCGCTCGCGCGCCTGCTCGCTGACATTGTCGAAGCCGTTGAGCGCCCGCGACACGGTGGCGACGGAGAGCTTCGCGCGGCGTGCGACATCGCGGATCGTGGCTTCGGGCATGCTCTCCTCTCGAGGAGCCGACGGACAGCTCCTTATCGGCAGGAAACGGCGCGAAAGTCACGCCCGAGGCGATTGCAATTGCGCACCGGCTGCGTCATGTAACCGGTTACACGGAGCGTCAAGTCGCGCACGGGCGCGTGCTTGCGCCATGGCACTTGCGCCCGGTCGCTGCGGGGTGAAGGGGAGAGGTCATGCTCGACACACGCGTTTCGCGAAGGGCCATGCTGATGGGCACCGGGGCGGCCGCGGCCTGGCTCGCCAGCCCTGCTCGAGCCCTGCTCCAGGCCGTCGGCAAGGTCGCGGCTCCAGGCTTCGTCGACGCGCTGATCGCGCGCATGACACCGGAGGAAAAAGCCGGGCAGCTCCAGATCATGCCGTCCGCGTGGGGCGGCGGCGCGGCGCTGAGCCTCAACCCGCCCGGCAACGGGTCGGACTTCGACCAGCAGGTCAACGAGGCCCGCCAAGGCCAGCTGACTGGCGTATTCAACGGCAACGGCGCACGCATGGCGCGGCTCCTCCAGAACGCCGCGGTCAAGGAATCGCGGATGAAGATCCCGATGATCTTCGCCGCCGACATCATCCACGGCCATCGCACAATCTTTCCGGTGCCGCTCGCGGAGGTCGCGAGCTTCGAGCCCGAGCTTGCCCGCCGGACCGCCGAAGCCGCGGCATTTGAAGCATCCGGCGCTGGCATCGACTGGACCTTCTCGCCGATGGTCGACGTGGCACGGGACCAGCGCTGGGGCCGCGGCGTCGAGGGCGGCGGCGAGGACCCGATGCTCGGGAGCCTTTTCGCCGCCGCGCGAGTCCGGGGATTCCAGGGCGCCGACCTCAAGTCGACCGAGCATATGCTCGCCTGCATCAAGCATTTCGCAGCCTACGGAGCCGCGGAATCGGGCCTCGACTACGATGTCGCGAACATGTCGATGCGGCGGCTGCGCGAAGTCTATCTGCCGCCCTACAAGGCCGGGTTCGATGCCGGCGCGCTGTCGGCAATGGCCTCGTTCAACGAAATCAACGGCATTCCTTCGACCGGCAGCCATTGGCTTCAGACCGAGCTGCTGCGGGGAGAATGGGGATTCCAGGGCTTCGTCGTGTCCGACTACACCGGCGACGAGGAGATGATAGCCGGCGGCTATGCCAAGGATGGCCGCGACGCGGCGAAAATAGCCTTCCTCGCCGGTGTCGACATGAGCATGGCGAGCGGGCTCTATCGCAAGTTCCTGCCCGACCTCGTGCGCAGCGGCGAGGTGCCGCAGGCGAAGCTCGACGAGTCGGTGCGCCGCGTGCTGGCGCTCAAGGCGATGCTCGGCCTGTTCGACGATCCGTTCCGTCGCATCGACGAGAAGCGCGAAGCCGCGCGCTCGCTCCTTCCCAAGACGCGCGCGCTCGCGCGCGAAGCCGGGCGCAAGTCGATTGTCCTGCTCAAGAACGACGGCGACCTTCTGCCGCTGCCGCGCTCGGGCAGACGGATCGCGCTGATCGGCCCGTTCGCGTCGGGGCAGCACGATCTCGTCGGGCCGTGGGTCGTCTATGGCGATGACGCAAAAGCGGTCGATCTTGCGACCGGCGTTCGCGCCGCCGTCGCCGATCCAGCCTCGATCATCGTTGCGCAGGGCTCCAATGTCGAAGAGCCGCTCGCCGGCAGGATCGAGCAGGCCGTCGCCGCGGCGCGCCAGTCGGACATCGTCCTGCTCGCGATCGGCGAGCACACCGGCATGTCGGGCGAAGCGCAGTCGCGCACCGAGATCGTGATCCCCGAGCCGCAGCAGAAGCTCGCCGAAGCGGTTGCGGCGGTCGGCAAGCCGATGGTCGTCGTGCTGAAGCACGGCCGCGCACTCGCGCTCGAGGGTGCGGTCGCCGACGCGCCGGCGATCCTCGCCACCTGGTTCCTCGGGACCGAAACCGGCAACGCCATCGCCGACGTGCTGTTCGGCGCCTACGGCCCCTCGGGCCGCCTGCCCGCGAGCTTCCCGTGGAAGTCGGGGCAGGAGCCTTATTATTACGCGCACAAGCCGACCGGCCGGCCCAACCCGCCGGGCGAGCTGCAGCCGTACAAGGCGCATTTCCGCGGCATCCCGAACAGCGCCCGCTACCCGTTCGGCCACGGCCTCACCTACGGCAAGATCGATTATTCGGGGGTTTCACTGAGCGCGCCGGCGATGCCGATGAACGGAACGATCGAAATTGCGGCGACGATAACTAACCACGGCACGCGCGCCGCCGAGGAAGTCGCTCAGCTCTACATTCACGACCGCGTCGCGAGCGTTACGCGGCCCGTGCGCGAGCTCAAGGCGTTCCGCAAGATTGCGCTCGCGCCGGGCCAGTCGAAAGTCGTCCGGTTCACGCTCACGCCCGCCGACCTCGCCTTCTACGGGCTCCAGGATCGACCGGTGGTCGAGCCCGGCACCTTCGACGTGTGGATCGCGCCGTCCGCGGAAGCCGAGGGCGTTCACGGCACCTTCAACCTCGTCGCCTAGGCGGCCGCGCCCGCGACCTCCGGCGCCTGGCTTGGCCGGCGACCGAGCGGGTTCCACAGCATCGCGATGCACGACAGCGCCAGGAAGGCGAGCGGCGCGAGGGCGACGGTCATGCGCATGCTCGCGAGCGTCGCCGCGCTCTGCTCGACGTTCGCGACATAGCCGGCCGATGCGAAACCCCAGCCGAGGATCGCTGTCGCGACGCCGATGGCAATCCGCTGGAGAAGCGCGGCGACTCCGAACACCGTCGCTTCGACGTGCAGCCCGGTCGTCTGCTCGCCATATTCGATCGTGTTGGGAAGCATCGCCCAGAAGACGAAGTTGAGGCCGACGCTCATCACCTGCATGGCGATGAGGAACAGCTGCATGACGTGGGTGCCGCCAAACGGGACGATCGCAAAGACCAGCAGCCCGGCGATGCCGAGGCCGGCCGAGATCATCCACAGCGCGCGCAGGCCGACTCGGCGGCCGACCATCATCCACAGCGGGATCGCGACGCCGCTGACCAGGCCCATCGCGCCGAGCGCCAGCTGCCCCGCCTCCGGATCGTCGAGGAGATATTTGAAGTAATAGAGCACCGACTTGCTGAGCATTGTGATGGCGACGATCATCGCCATCATGGCCGCGTTGAGCGCGACGAAGGCACGATTCCTTGCCAGGCTGATCAGCGCCGCTCCGACGCTCGCGGGCAACGGCCGGTGCGGCTGCGTGCCTTCGCGGTAGGTCGCGCCGACGAGCACCAGGATCACCGCGCCGACCGCCGCGAACAGGATCGCCGCGCCGAAATAGGCTTCCGCCGCGCTCGATCCCGTGAGCCAGCGCCCGACCGGAACGGTGCACAGCGCGACCGTTACCGCCGCCGCCGTCCCGAACAGCATGCGCAGCCCGGCGACGAACGCACGGTCGCCCGGGTCCGGGCTGATGCGCGCGGTCATCGCGAGATAGGGCACGTTTACACACGCATAAGCGGTGCGGAAGACGAGATGCGCTGCGAAGATCCAGGCGATGGCGGCGGCGCCCGTGGCGGCGGGCGGCATGTAGGTGAGGACGAAGCTCAGCCCCAGCGGCACCGCGCCGGCAATCATGACTGCACCGTAGCGGAAGCGATCCTGCCCCCGGTCGACCAGCACGCCGGCGGCGAAGTTGGCGATGCCGTCCCACACGGAGGCGACCATGTAGGTGGTCGCCGCCACCGCGATCGGAAGCCCGAGCGCATCGGTGTAGTAGAACAGCAGGAAGAGCATGATGCTCTGCCAGTAGAGGTTGAAGGCGAAGTCGCCGAAAGCGAACAGCGCGAGGCGCGCCCTCGAAGGCATGCTCATTCGTCGATTTCGATAGAAGCCGCGTGAAGCTGTCAATGGCAGCTGGCGGAGACGGAGGGATTCGAACCCTCGGTACGGGAATTCCCCGTACGGCGGTTTAGCAAACCGCTGGTTTCAGCCACTCACCCACGTCTCCGGAAGCGGCCCCCTTGCGGGAGGAGCGGGCTATATAAGCCAGTCGGGCCGTGTTCAACCTGAACGGAGTGGCAATTTCGGGATGACGTCGAGGCGCATGTCGAGGCTCATCGATTCGCCCGGGTCCAGCACCCGCATCCCGAGCTCGGGCCATTCGCTCTCCGGATGGTTGAGCGCGGCATTGGCGTGAGTGACGGGCTCGGCAACGAAGATCCCGCCCTGAGGCGGCGAGTAGAGCTGGAAGAATTTGGCCTCGGGCGACGACAGGCGCAGCTCGTAGGGCCAATCCGGGTCGCTCATCCGCGCCTCGCCGCCCCAGCCGCCGAAGCCGTTGTCGAGGCTTTGTCCGCAGACGAGCCGGTCGTTGAGGTCGAAACGGCCCTCGGCCGGCACCTTTTCGACCGGCAGCACCTTCTCGTCGATGGTCCAGGCGCACTCGACGTCGGTGTCGATCCGGGTTTCCGGGCCGCATGGGAAATAGGGATGCTGGCCGAGCCCGCACGGCATTGGCTCGCCGCCGGTGTTCCGGCAAGTCAGACGCGCCGACAAGCCCTGCTCGTCGAGCGAAAGCTCCTGCCGTGCCTCGTACGGCCAGGGCCATTCGCCGGGCAGGTGCCGGTAGTCGAGGACCGCGCTCACCGCGTCGTGTCGTTCGACCGTCCACGGGTTCAGCCACCCCTGCCCGTGCAGCGGGCTAGGGTCGCCGGCCATGTTCGGCTCGAGTTTCACCTCGCGCCCGCGGAAGGTGAAACGACCGCGGCGAATGCGGTTGACGTAGGGCACGAGCGGGAATGAGCAGGCATCGAGCACCTTTTCGAGCCGACTGTTGCATTTGCGCAATATCGGCCGGGCCCCGTCCGCGCCTGTCCATTCAAAGGACGAAATAGCGCCGCCGATCGAAGGACTTAGCTCAAGCTCGAGGTTTCCTGCGGAGAGCCGGACTGATGTCATTTCCTTACCCATTGATTTCACCGTGATTCACAGGAACGCAACTTCCCTGGGGATAAAGGTCGATTTCGAATTGCGCGGGGATTCGCCCGCCATGTATTGAACGCCCCGGGGGCCGGGGAGGGTCACTGATGAAACGACGCGTCAAGGAGTTCGTCGACATTGCGGACCATGTGTCCCTCGACGATCTCATCAGGAAGCTGGCCGAGGTTCGCGCCGGCCTTCCGCAGGAATGCGAAGCCGAGATGAGGCTTCGCGGCGACGAGGTCTTCGGCCATCGCATCACTATCTCCTACTTCCGCGAGCAGACCGACGAGGAAGCCGAGGTCGAGCGGCGCTACGCCGAGGCCACGCGCGAAGCCAAGGAGCGCGAACTCGAGCGGCTTCAGGCCGAGCTCGGCGTGGTCTGCTACGCGGCTCCGGGCAAGCGCGGCAAGCTCAAGATCGTCGCCTAAGCCGCTCAGGCCGGTCTGAACTTCAGCGCCAGCCCGTTCATGCAATAGCGCAGGCCGGTCGGCTTGGGGCCGTCGTCGAAGACGTGCCCCAGGTGCCCGCCGCAACGCGCGCAGAGGACTTCCGTCCGCTCCATCAGCAATTTGTGGTCGGACTTCGTGACGACCGCATGCGTGAGCGGCTTCCAGAAGCTCGGCCACCCGGTGCCGCTTTCGAACTTGGTCGCCGAGCCGAACAAGGCGTTGGCGCAGCCGGCGCAGACGAACGTCCCCTTGCGATGCTCCTTCAGCAGCGGGCTGGAGAAGGGCCGCTCGGTCGCCGCTTCGCGCAGGACCGCGTAGCGCTCCGCGCCAAGCTGTTGCCGCCATTGGGCGGGTGTGCGGTTCACGGCGAAGCGCGTCGCGGAAGCTCCCCGGGATCGGCCCAGCAGCAGCATGCCGGCTATGGCGCTCGCTCCGACAAGGAAGGCGCGGCGGTCGTCCACGCCCTCCGGATAGGCCAGTGCGCTCCGCTTCTCAAATCACCATCCGGATGTTGGCGCCGCCTTCGGGCGCCTCGAGCGCGCAGATCGAGCCGCCGTGGGCAAGCGCGACCTGCCTCGAGAAGCTCAGGCCGACGCCGCTCCCGCCCTTGTGGGTGGTGTAGAACGGCAGGAAAATGTCGTCGCGGCGGTCCTCCGGGATGCCCGGTCCGTTGTCGCGGACCTCGATCCGGCACCGCCCCGTTGCCTCGCGCGACAGCGCCAGGGCGACGATGGGCGATTCCGCTTCCGCAACGGCGCGCATCGCATTTCTGAGGAGGTTCAGCACGGCCTGTGACAGCAGCTCGGCATCGCCGTCGACGCTCAGCGTCTTGGGGACGACCTCGATCCGCGCATCGATCTGGCGCTCGCCGGCGCTGGCGAGCGCGAGGCGCATGATCTCCTCCGCCCAACCCTTCGCCTTGAACGGCCGCCGGTGCACGTCCGGTGTCTGCGCGAATTCGCGATAGCTTTCGACGAAGCGCAATATCCCTTCGGCGCGCCTGGCGACGGTCTCGGTCGCGCCTTTCGCGTCGGCGAGCGCCTCATTGCCCTTTGCCGCGGCGGCGACGAGGTCGGCGCCGGTCCGCGCGAGCGACGTCACCGGCGTCAGCGAGTTCATGATCTCGTGCGTCAGCACGCGCACCAGATCCGCCTGAGCCGCCACCTCGAGGGCGCCGAGCTCGCTCTGGACGGGAAGGATCGAGATGATGGTGGCGGGCTTGTCGAGCCGAGCCACCTGCGCCGAGGCGAAGATCACTTTCTGCGGCACGCCGTCGAGCACCAGCCGGGTGATCTTGCGCGTGCCGGCCGGCAGCCGAACGGCGGCGGCGAGCTCCGGCCCAAGCGCTTCCAGGTCGGAAACCCGATGGAGCGGCTGCCGGGCGAACAGCTGGCGGGCGGCCTTGTTGAGCCCTTCGACCCGTCCGTCCGAGACCGCGAACAGCGCGCTCGGCGCGTCGTCGACGATCGCGGAAAGATAGCGCACCTCCGCGCTCTCCTCCGCGTGGCGCGCCTGCAAGGTCTTGAGGGCCTGGTCGAGCGTATCGCCGAGAACGTCGAAGCCGCCGCCGCTCGGGTCGGAGAAACGCTGCGAATAATCTTCGAAGCGCACCGATTCGATGAACCGCGACACCAGGAAATTGGTGCGCCGGATGAAGCTCCACAGGCTCGCCAGCGCGAGCAACGCGATCAAGATCGCGATTACGAGGCCGGCACGTATTCCCGGCGTCGCGATCGCCTTGGCGACGAGAAGGATCGCGCCGACCAGGACGACGGTGCGCCAGGCCAGCCCGAATTCGAACTTGCGCCTAAAGTCCATGCTTCTCCATGCGCCGGTAGAGCGCGCCGCGGCTGAGCCCGAGCTCGCCGGCGGCCAGCGAGATGTTGAAATGGTGCATGCGCAGCGCGCGCTCGATCATCTGCTTCTCGAGCTGGTCGAGGTTCAGCGTCTCGCTCGCGGCACCGACCGCACGGGCGTGGGTGCGGCTCGCCAACGGGAAATCGTCCGTCCGGTAGCGGTCGCCCTCGGCCATGATCACCGCCCGCTCCGCGGCATGCCGCAGCGCCCGGACATTGCCCGGCCAGTCGTTCCCCATCAGCGCTTCGACCACCGCCGGCGGAAGCTGCCGCTCGGGCCTGTCATATTTGCGCTCGTAGAGGCGCAGATAATGATCGAGCAGCACCGGAATGTCGTCGCGGCGGTGGCGCAGCGGCGGCAGTTCGATCTCGATCGTGTTGAGTCGGAACAGCAGATCCTGGCGGAACCGCGTCTCGTCCGACAGCTGCTCGGGGGAGACATTGGTCGCGGCGATGACGCGCACGTCGATGGGAATCGCCTTGTTGGCGCCGACCGGCACCACCTGGCGCTGCTCGAGCGCTGTGAGGAGCTTGGGCTGGAGGTGGAGCGGCAGGTTGCCGATCTCGTCGAGGAAGAGCGTGCTGCGGTCGGCGGCCTTGAGCCGGCCGATGCGTTCGCCGGCGGCGCCGGTGAACGAGCCTTTGACGTGCCCGAACAGCTCAGATTCGAACAAGGTCTCGCTGGTGGCGCCGAGGTCGATGGAGACCATCGGCTTGTCGGCGCGGCGCGAGAGGCGATGGATTTCGCGCGCAACGATCTCCTTGCCGGTGCCGTTTTCGCCGACGATCAGCACGTTGGCGTCGGTCGGGGCGGCGCGCTCGATCAGCTTGTGCACGCGCGCCATCGCCGGCGACTTGCCGAGCAACGGAGTTTCCGGCGCGTGCGCAAGCTCCGACGCACGGCCGCGCTCGATCCGCGCGTCGACCCGGCTCTGGCGCAGCGCCGCGGCGCTGCGAACCGTCGCTTCCAGGCGCTCGTTGCTCCACGGCTTGGCGACGAAGTCGCTGGCGCCGGCCTTGATCGCCTCCACCGCAATCGAGACCCCGCCGTGCGCGGTGATGATCACCACCGCCGCGTCGGGGTCGATCTCCATGATCTTGCCGAGCAAATCCAGGCCTTCGCGGCCATCGGTGCGAGCCCGCTCGAAGTTGAGGTCGAGCAGGATCGCGTCGGGCGTTTCGCGCCTGAGCAGCGGCAGCAGCTCCGCCGGGGAGCCCAACGTTTCGACTCGCTCGAACATGTCGCGCAGCGCGAGGCGTGCCGCGAGCGTGATGTCCGGATCGTCGTCGACGACGACGGCGAGGCTGAACAAACCGGCCACGCTACTTCTGTAGCGCAGCTGTCCGGAAACGAACAGTGTCGTTCGTCGAAATCGCTTAGCCGCGGTTGGCATGCTGCTTGCAGCCATATCCGCATGAAGTTTCGGGCGCGTGTGGGCAGAGCAGAGGGCAAAACCGCTGAAGGGGGGGCGTCGCCGTCCACTTCCGGACAATTGCTGTTCGGAGGCGGACAATGAGCCTCGTCGAGCTGCGCCGCGGCGAACGTTCCGAACCGGTCAGCGGCGGCGCGATGGACAAGGTCGTTGTTCGCAGGCGGCTCGACCGGCGCATCGTCATCGCCGGGACAGCTGCGGCGGTGCTCCTCCTCCTGCTGGTCTTCTGGCTGTTCGCGCCGCGGGCGGATTCGATGACCGTCGCGCGCGACCGGTTGACCATCTCCGAAGCGCAATCGGGGACGTTCGACGATTTCCTTCCGGTTCGCGCGCGCGTGACGCCACTGCTCACCGTCTATCTCGACGCGGTCGAGGGCGGGCAGGTCCAGAAGAAGCTCGTCGAGGACGGCGCGCAGGTGTCGCAAGGCCAGCTCCTCGCCGCGCTTTCGAACGCGGAGCTGCAGCTTTCGACCCTCGAGAAGCAGGCCGAGGTCGAGCAACAGCTCAACAACATGCGCAGCCAGGAGCTTGCGCTCGCCAATACGCGCAGCGCGAACCTTCGCGATCTCAACCAGGCGCAAACCGATCTCGCGAAGGCCCGGCGCCAATACGAGCTCTACAAGCCTCTCGCAGAGAAGGGCTTCGTCTCCTCAAAGGTGTTCAACGACGCCAGAGACGACCTCACCTACCAGACCAGTCGGCTCGAGATCCTCAAGCGGAGCGTCGCGCAGACCGAAGCCATGCAGACGAGTCAGCTGCGACAGCTGCGGATCGCCGCCTCTTCGCTCAACAGCAGCATGGGAGTCGCCCAAAGCAGCCTTGGTCAGCTCAACATCCGAGCGCCCGTGACCGGCCAGCTGAGCGGTTTCGACATCCAGCTCGGCCAATCGCTGCAGCAGGGCGAGCGGATCGGGCAGATCGACAGCGCGGGCGGGGACAAGCTCCAGGCTGATGTCGACGAATATTATCTCGGCCGGGTCGCCGTGGGGCAGACCGCGAGCGCCGAGATCGACGGCAAGACCTACAAGCTCAAGGTGGCGAAGGTCTATCCGCAGGTCCGCAACGGCCAGTTCCAGATCGACCTTTTGTTTGCCGGTCCCGAGCCCGCATCGATGCAGCGCGGCCAGACGATCCAGGCCAAGCTGACGGTGGGCGATTCGGCCAAGGCGCTGCTGATCCCCAACGGCGCCTTTTTCAACGACACCGGCGGGGCGTGGGTGTTCGTCGTCGATAAGGGCGGCAACAGCGCGACGCGGCGTCAGGTCCAGCTCGGACGCCGCAACACCGACTTCATCGAGGTGCTGAGCGGGCTCGAGCCCGGCGAGCGGGTGATCACCTCGTCATACAGCGGCCTGACGGACAAGGACCATCTGAACTTCAGCTCCGGGGACTGAGAAAGGAAGCGACTGTGCTTACGATGACCGGCCTGACGAAGACCTACCGTACCGATACCGTCGAAACGACGGCGCTCGACGACGTCGACCTCGACATTGCCGACGGCGAGTTCGTCGCCATTATGGGTCCTTCTGGCTGCGGCAAATCGACCTTGCTCAACGTGATGGGCATGCTCGATAGCCCGACCGCCGGCTCCTATGTGTTCAACGGCCACGAGGTAGCCGGCCTCTCCGAAAGTCAGCTCGCCGACACCCGAAAGAGCAATATCGGCTTCATCTTCCAGAGCTTCAATCTGGTCGACGAGCTGACGGTGCGCGAGAATGTCGAGCTCGCCCTGCTCTACCACAACCACGGGTCGTCGCAGCGGCGGGAGCGGGTCGACCGGGTGCTCGACAAGGTCGGCATCGCGCACCGCGCCAAGCATCGCCCGACCCAGCTTTCGGGCGGTCAGCAGCAGCGCGTCGCCGTCGCCCGCGCACTGGTCGGCGAGCCCAAGCTGATCCTCGCCGACGAGCCGACCGGCAACCTCGACACCGCACACGGCGAAGAAGTCATGCGCATGCTCCGCCAGCTCAACCAGGAGGGCTCGACCATCGTCATGGTCACCCACTCGCCGGCGCACGCCGATTTCGCGAGCCGCGTCGTCAACATGCTCGACGGCAAGATCCTTCAGGAGCGGCGCCGGGCGGCCTGACTTCGTCGACCTGAACCATCGGGAGCCCACGTCTTTGGAGAGGACAATCACCATGTGGCGCAACTATTGGACGGTCGCGGTCCGGGCGCTTGCGAAGAACCGCACCTATTCGGTCATCAACATCGCGGGCCTTGCCATCGGCATGGCCGCCTGCGTGATGATCCTGCTCTACATCCGCTACGAGCAAAGCTACGACAAATGGCTCCCCGACGTCGCGAACACCTATGAGTTCCAGGCTTGGTACCCTCACCCGGACGAGGGCAATCCCGCGCTCCTCCAAATGGCGGCCTTCGTCACCAAGGATCGGGTCAAGAAGGATTTCCCGCAGGTCGTCGGGGGAGTCTACGTCTTCGACAACGGTCCTGTGTTCATCAAGGATGGCCAGGCGAGCTCAACGAAGGGCTGGCTTTTTGCCGACGATGACTTCCTGAAGGTCGTGAACCTGCCGCTGCTCGCCGGCGGCACGCTCACCGCGCCGCAGACCGCGGTGATCACCCAGGAAGAGGCAATCAAGCGCTTCGGCACCGACAAGGTGGTCGGGCGAACGCTCAGCATCATCTCGCACGGCCTCAACTTGGATTTCAAAATCGCGGGCGTGCTCAAGGACATTCCGAAGAACTCGAGCCTGAAGGCGGACGCGATCCTGCGCATCGACTTCAACTCCTTCTTTTCGGACGCACCGGATTTCCTCACCTGCTGGGGCTGCCAGTCTGGCTACGTGTTCCTCAAGCTCAAGCCGGGCGCCGATGTTCAGGCCATGCAGGCGCAATTGCCGGCTTGGGAAAAGCGAAACATCCCCGACGAGCCCAACGGGAACATCCGCTACAACGCCGGCGACGAGCAGGACTGGAATTTCGTCAACCTGCAGGACGTCCACCTCGGCAAGGCGCAGGACGCGTCGATGACGCCGGGCAACGACAGCCGGACGATCGCGACCTTCGCCATCATTGCGCTCCTGATCCTCGGCATGGCCGTCGTGAATTTCACCAATCTCGCCACCGCGCGCGCCAGCCAGCGCGCGCGTGAGGTCGCGCTTCGCAAGGTGCTCGGCGCGACGCGCAAGCAGCTGATCGTCCAGTTCGTTGCGGAGTCGATCCTGATCTCGGCGGTCGCGATGCTGATCGCGCTCGCGCTTGTCGAACTGCTGGTGAAGCCCTTCGCGGCGTTCCTCGATGCGGATCTCGCGCTCAGCTATTTCGGGAGCGGCGGCATCCTGCTTCCGGCAATCGCTTTGACCCTGATCGTCGGGATCGTCAGCGGCCTTTATCCGGCGTTCTTCCTGTCGCGGTTCCAGCCGGCGCAAGTGCTCAAGGCCAATCGCTCGGCGGCGGAAACCCCGGGGTCCGGACGCCTGCGGACCGCCCTCGTCGTGCTGCAGTTCGCCGTTTCGATCGGCCTCATCATCTGCACCGCAGTAATCTACGGGCAGACCGTGTACGCCCGGAACGTCGACCCCGGCTACAAGCGCGACCACATCCTCCAGGTCGAGGAGATGGGACGCGCCCAGCTGTGGCCGAAGTCCGAAGCGATCGTGAACCAGATGGAACGCATCCCGGGCGTCGAGGCGGTTGCGCTGACCGATCTGGGCGTGGCGACGACCAACCAGAGCAACCAGAACATCATCCCCCCGGGTGCCAACCGGCAGGTTCTCATCGGCCAATATAACGTCGGCGAAGGCTATCTCGACGCCATGGGGATAAAGCTCGTCGCCGGGCGCTGGTTCGACGCGAACCGGCCCGCGGACGACATGACGATCCCCTATCCGGAGGACAAAGCGGTCGAAAAGGCGGTCGCCCAGCGCGGCGTCAATGTCGTCATCAACCAATATGCCGCCAGGAAGCTCGGCTTCTCCTCACCGCAGGACGCGATCGGCAAGGTCGTCAAGAGCGAGCTCATCGGCGAGGATTATGGGCTGGTGAACATCACCATCATCGGAGTCGTCGGGGATTCCCGCTTCCGCTCGGTGCGCACGCCGATCGAGCCGATCATGTTCCGGAAGGTTCGGGCCGGCCCCGGCTGGATGATGATCCGCTATCACGGCGATCCCGCGGCCCTCAAGGCGGCCGTGGAACGGCAGTGGAAGCAAATCACCAGCGACGTCCCGTTCAACGCGAAATTCAGCGAGGACATCGTCGGCGAGCTGTACGAGAAGGAGGACGCGCGCGCGCAGATCTTCGCCGCCTTCTCACTGCTCGCGGTGATCATCGGCTGCCTCGGCCTGTTCGGGCTTGCGGCATTCACCGCGCAGCGCCGCACCAAGGAGATCGGCATCCGCAAGGTGCTCGGCGCCCGCACGCGCGACATCGTCCGGCTGCTGGTGTGGCAGTTCAGCCGCCCGGTGATCATCGCCAACGTCATCGCCTGGCCGATCGCCTGGTGGCTGATGCGCGACTGGCTCAACGGGTTCGACCAGCGGATCCCGCTCACGCCCGTCCCGTTCCTCGCCGCCGGCGCGATCGCGCTCGGGATCGCGATCGCGACCGTGGTCGGGCACGCTGTGAAGGTCGCGCGCGCCAATCCGATCCATGCGCTGAGGTACGAATAGGGGGCGCCGAAAGAAAACTTGCGCCGGGTCGAGTCCCCTTCGCCCGGAGCAAGCTGGTCGCCGCGGGCACATTGCCGTTGCCCGCGGTGACCGCAAAAGCAAAGGGCGCCCGCATTGCTGCGGGCGCCCTCGTTATTTGCCTCGGCTGACGATTAGAAGTCGTAACTGACGCCGACCTTGATTCTCCATACCGATCCGGAGACGTTGACGAAATTGTCAGCGGCGATCGAATCGGCGCCGTTGAAGCCGCCGATGATGTAGCGCCCCTGCGCGTCGACACCATTGTACGTGACTCCATCGACCTTCACGCTTCCGAGCGAAGCGACGTCCTGCAACCCTGCGAAATTGCGACGGTGCTGCACGTTCCACTTGTCGTTCAGGAAATTGAAGAAGTTGTCGAACATCGCATAGACGGTGATCTTGTCGTGGACGCCGAGCGGCGAACCGAACCAGCTTCCCGGCCCCGGCAGCTCTTGCGCGATGCGCAGGTCGAGGTCGTTGTACCAGTCGTTCTCGCACGTGTTCCGCTTGATCGTCTTCCCGACATATCCCTTCGCGCAGCTCAGGCCGCGGGCATAAGCCGACAGCTGCTGCACCGCGGTCATGTTCGACAACGGCGAGATGTTCGGATCGTCCACGCCCGTGGGGATGTAAACCAGGGCGTTGTCGTTGCCGGACACGCTGTCGTTGAACACACCGCCGCCGCCGAACGTCAGGCTGTAGGGGCGGCCCGCGCGCGAGACGAAGGTGAAGCCGAGCGACGTCGCGAGGTCGCCGAAGAACCTCTCGCGGAAGTTGCCGCTGAAGCTGATGTTGTGGCGGCTTGCGTAGAAGCTGCGGCTTACACCCGGGTTCTGGCGATCGAGCGCGGCCGTCAGGTCGAAGTTCGAACCGGCGGTGGAGTTGAACATGTTGCGGCGGTCGTTCGCGGCAGTGAAGGCATAGCCGAGCGTGAAATAGCTCGAGCCGCCAGGCGTGAAGATGCCGCCGTCGAAGTTCTTCGACAGGATCGCCGAGAAGACATGGGTGTTGTAACCCTTGGTGTTGGTGAGCATCAGCTCGTCATCGCGTGACGTGCCGAAGCAGGCGGCAGTGACGTTCTGCCACACCGGCGGCGCACCGGCCGACACCAGCTCGGCATCGCAGCCGGCGACGGTCGGATCGATCGCGGCATAGATCGGGCGCCCATCGACGGTGAAGCCGCCCAGGCCCTTGCGGATGTCCGGCGTCTGAGAAAGGTCGACCAGGCCGAACGGGTCCTTGTAGTGGCTGAAGATGTAATCGAGGTTCAGCTGCCAGCCGCGTCCGAACGCACTGGGGTTGAATTCGAACCTCGTCTGATAGCCGATGTTGGCGCGCCACACGGTCGGCGTCTTGATCGACGGATCGATCGACTGGGTGTCGCCAAGGCCCTTCGCAGCCTTGTCAATGCCGTCTTGGCGGAAGCATTCCGGAACGCCGGTGAACTGCCCGTTCGCGACGACGTCGATCGTGTCCGGACAGCTCGATGAGGCCGTGGTCCCTTCGGCAAAGCCGAAGCCGTTGTTCTGGAACGCGTTGCCGAACCAGACCAGCGGATCGCCGCCCGAAAACACGCCGAGGCCGCCCTGGAGCTTGCCGTGGGTCAGCCAGCCCATGTCGTTCAGATTGTAGGTGAAGCCGAGACGCGGGAGGATGACGGGATCGAGATCGCTGAAGCCCGTCGTGTTTTCAAAACCGTAGCGGGCAGCGAAGTTCGGGTTGGCATCGGGATGGCCGCCCGAGAAAATGTCGGCCCTGAGGCCGAGAACGAAGCTCAGCTGGTCGTTCACCCGCCAGTCGTCCTGGCCGTAGACGGTCCAGATCGTGCGCTTGAATGCCGCAGCGGCGTCGTTGACGTCACCGGTGCGGGAGAAGTTGCCGAACGCGCCGACGGTATTGCCCGGCACCACGTTGAACGGCCGCGTGTCGGTCGTCCCGGTCGAACCGGGTGAGAGAATGCCCGCTTCGAGATCGGCGATGTTGCGGAAGACCAGCGTACCTGTCGCATTCTGCACGAACAGGTTGAAGATGTCCGCGCGGTTGAATTCGCCGCCCAGCTTGAGCTTGTGATTGCCGGCGTCGTAGTTGGCAACGAACTTGCCGATATCGACCTTGGTCCTGAGGTCGTTGGCCGAGCGCGAGGTGCCGGGGCCCGCAAGGACCGTTGCATCGGGAACGTCCTGGCCGATCGGGCTGGTGCCGAGCGGCGGGTTGTCGACGCCGACGATGATGCGCGGGATGGGATTGCCCGACTGGGCTTCGCCGCCGCCGACGGGGTCCTGCGCGTCGATGATGTTTGCGTGAGAGAAGCGCAGCTCGGTCGAAAACTGATCCGTCCAGTTGGAGTAGAAACGGCCGGAATAATATTTCGAGTGCGT
>DASSOE010000073.1:0-7060 GCA_035700945.1 Sphingomicrobium sp.
GAATGACGCAGCCTCGTCTGCTGCTGATCGACGACGAGCCGGCGCTGGCGGAATTCCTCGCCACGGCGGCCGAGGACAGCGGCTTTGAGCCCGTGATCACCGGACACGACCAGGCATTCCGCGACGCGTTTTTGGCCGAGGAACCGGACATGGTCGCGCTCGACCTCGGCATGCCGGGGATGGACGGCGTCGAGCTGATCCGCTTCCTCGCCGAGCAGGACTATGGAGCGCCGGTGCTGATCGTCAGCGGCTTCGACCGGCGGGTGCTCGAATCCGCCTTCCGCTTGGGCGAGGCCCTCGGTCTGAAGATGGTGGGCCCGGTCGAAAAGCCGGTCCGGTTCGAGGTGCTCCAGGACATGCTGAGCCGCCTGAAAGCGACGCTCTGACGGTGACTCGCGAAGACAAGGAGCTGCTCGCCGCGCTCGAACGCGCACTCAAGGCGCAACAGCTGCACATGTTCTACCAGCCCAAGGTCAGACTTCGCGACGGCTCGCTCGCCGGCGTCGAGGCGCTGGTCCGGTGGGATCATCCGGAGCTCGGCGCGATCGAGCCCTCGCGCTTCATCCCCATCGCCGAAGAGCACGGGCTGATCGACGACCTCACTCTCTGGGGTCTTCGGACGATCCTCAGGCAATGGCTCGATTGGTGCGAGGACGGAATCGACACCGCGATCGCGTTCAACATCTCCGCGCTGAGCCTTCAGCACCTCGATTTTCCGGACCTCGTCGAGCGGATGTGTCGCGCGCTCGCGGTGCCGACCGACCGGCTGGTGCTTGAGCTCACCGAAAGCGCGACGCAGCCTTTGGTCAAGTTGATGGACACGCTGACCCGCTTCCGGATCAAGGGGATCGGCCTCGCCATCGACGATTTCGGGACCGGCTATTCCTCGTTGATGCAGCTCAGGCAGCTGCCGTTCACCGAGGTGAAGGTCGATCGCGCATTCGTCGAGGACGTCCCGCGGTCGCGCGACTGCCGCCTGATCGTTCAGAGTGTGACGGAGCTTGCGCACGGCCTCGGGCTGACGGCGACCGCGGAAGGGGTCGAGACACTCGATCAGCTGCGTCTGGTGGCCGAGCTCGGGTGCGACCTTGCCCAGGGCTATCTCATCTCGCCGCCGATGGATCCCGGTGTGCTTGGCGTGTGGAAAAAGGCGTTCCGCCGCGCCTGGCCGAAGATGATGACCGAAGAGCCGCTGGCGCTATGGGGCGACGTCGAAGCGGATGCCCTGGGCGAGCGGTAGCGCGCTGCCGTAATTGATCGTGTTGGTCTGGCGCCGCATGTAGGCGCGCCAAGCATCCGAGCCACTCTCGCGCCCGCCGCCGGTCTCCTTCTCGCCCCCGAACGCGCCGCCGATCTCGGCGCCCGAGGTGCCGATGTTGACGTTGGCGATACCGCAGTCCGAGCCGGCCGGCGCCATGAACCGTTCCGCTTCGCGCAGGTCGTTGGTGAAGATGGACGAGGACAGCCCCTGCGGCACGCCATTGTTGAGGGCGATGGCTTCGTCGAGGTCGCGATAGCGAAGAACGTAGAGAATGGGCGCGAAGGTCTCCCGGACAACATTTCCCTTCTGCTCGCTCGCCTCCACGATCGCGGGCCGCACGTAGTAGCCGCCCGGGACCGCGTCGACTCGCTCGATCTCCTCGCCGAGGACGGCTTTCATCGCGTCGAAGGCGGCTTCGTCGATCAGCGGGCCGACGAGCGTGTCCGGCAGCCGCGGATCGCCGATCTTCACCTGGCCGAACGAGCGCCTCAGTCGCGCCACCAGCTCGTCGGAGATGGAGTCATGGACAATCAGCCGCCTCAATGTCGTGCAGCGCTGGCCGGCAGTGCCCACCGCCGAGAACAGGATCGCCCGCTCGGTCAGCTTCAAGTCGGCCGACGGAGAGACGATGGCCGCATTGTTGCCGCCGAGCTCGAGCAGCGCCCGGCCGAAGCGCTGCGCGACGCGCGGTCCCACGGCCCGGCCCATCGCCGTCGATCCGGTCGCCGACACAAGCGCGATGCGCCCATCGTCGACGAGCTCTTCGCCGATCGAGCGATCGCCCTGCACGACCTGCACGAGCCCGTCGGGTGCATCGCCGAATTGCGCCATTGCGCGGCGCACCAGCTCCATCACCAGCTCAGCGCACAGAGGCGTTTTCTCGCTCGGCTTCCAGATCACCGGATTACCGCACACCAGCGCGAGTGCGGCGTTCCACGCCCACACCGCCACGGGGAAATTGAACGCACTGACCACCAGCACAGGCCCGAGCGGGTGCCACTGCTCCATCATCCGGTGGTCGGACCGCTCGCTGGCGATGGTGAGGCCGTGAAGCTGGCGCGAGAGGCCAACCGCGAAGTCGCAGATGTCGATCATCTCCTGCACTTCGCCAAGGCTCTCCGCCGTGATCTTGCCGGCCTCGAGCGTGACCATGCGCGCAAGTTGCGGCTTCGCCTGCCGCAGCTCCTCGGCGAGCAGCCGGACGAGCTCGCCGCGGCGGGGTGCCGGGACCGTCCGCCAGCGCTGGAAGGCCTCGGCGGCGGACGCGCAGGCGCGGTCCGGATCGCCGATCGCGACGTGCCCGATCACGGCGCCATCGATCGGAGAATGGCTGGCAAGATCGCCCTCATCATTGAGGCCGAAGGACTCGAGCAGCTCCGCCGCCTCCTTGGCGGGGCTCACGCGAGCATTTCCCGCGCCCGCGCCATCGCCGCGACGCCGGCTTCGATCGTCTCGTCCTTCTTGCTGAAGCAGACGCGGACGAGGTGCCGCGGCGGGTCGCGCTCGGCGAAGGCGGAGAGCGGAATCACGGCAACCCCGGCCTTTTCGACCGCGGCTGCAGCAAAGCTCTCGTCGTCGAGCGCGATACCCGAGGCGGAAAGGTCGACGCACATGAAGTAAGTCGCGGCGACGTCGAGCGTCGTGAACCCGGCGGCTCGCAATCCCTCCGCGATCAGGTCGCGCGAGCGCTGGAACCGATCCCGCATCGGCTGCAGCCAGGGGTCTCCTTCGTTTAGCCCGAATGCGACCGCGGCCTGCAGGTTCGGCGCCGTCGAGAAGGTCAGGAACTGGTGCGCGCGCGCAACGAAAGGCGCGAGCTCGGGCGCGGCGACCATCCAGCCCACTTTCCAGCCGGTCAGCGAAAAGATCTTTCCGGCCGATCCCACCTTTATCGTCCGCTCCGCCATGCCGGGGAGGGTGGCGAGCGGCGTGAAGCGGCGGCCGTCGAGAAGGATATGCTCCCACACCTCGTCGCTGATGACGATGAGGTCGTGCTCGCGGGCAAGTCCCGCGACGATCTCCAGCTCGTCGGCATCGAACAGCCGCCCGGCCGGATTGTGCGGGTTGTTGAACAGGATCGCGCGTGTTTTGGGCGTCACCGCCCGCTCGAGCGCCTCGCGGTCGATCCGCCATTCCGGCGGCCGGAGCGCAACCTCGACCGGCGTCCCGCCAGCGCGGCGGATCGTCGGGGCATAGCTGTCGTACGCGGGAGTGAGAATGACCACCTCGTCTCCCGGCTGCACGGTGGCGAGGATCGCCGAAGCCAGCGCCTCGGTCGCGCCGCTGGTGACGCACACCTGTCCCGCCTCGAGCTCTTCGCCAAAATGTCGGTTGTAATGCGTCGCCACGGCTTCGCGCAGCGCCATGGTGCCGCGCGACGGCGCATATTGATTTGAACCCTCGACCACCGCTTTCGCCGCGGCCGTGAGGATCTCCGGCGGCCAACCGAAATCGGGAAAGCCCTGGCCCAGGTTCACCGCGTTGTGTTGCGTGGCCAGCCCGGACATGCGCTCGAAGACGCTGGTGTCCATTCGTTCGTAGAGCGGGTTCATGGCAGCTGCGCATAGCGCGGACATCGGCTCGCCGCGAGAGAGGCAACTTTGCACGGGCGCGGGCATTGGGATCGCACAGTCACGAGAAAGAGTTCCCATGTCCCAGCGTCGCGTCGTCCTGTACCGAATGAAGCTCCCCGAGCACGAATGCCCCTACGGGCTGCGCGCCAGGCAAATGCTGGAAGGGGCTGGTATTCCATTCGAAGAGCGGCTGCTGACGTCGCGCGACGAGGTCGATGCTTTCGAGGACGAGCACGAAGTTGACACCACGCCCCAAGTCTTCGTCGATGGCGAGCGGATCGGCGGGAGTGAGGAGCTTGCGTCCTGGCTCGAGACCAGCGCCGCCTGATCCTTCAGGGCGCGAGCGCCGCTGAGACGAGCGCGAGCGGGCGAGCGAACGCCGCTTCGACCATGTGCAGGGCCCCGCCGGCGAGCGAAGCCGCGATCGTGACCACACCAGCGAATTCAATCGCGCGGCCGCGCAGCCGGCGGCGGTCCTCCGGGCGCGGACGCTTGCGGCGTTCGCCGAGCCCGGCTGTGAGCTGGAGCGACGGCGATTGGCCCAGCGTCATGATCTCTTCGACCGGCACCCGCTCCTCCGCGTGGAGGCCCGCGCGGCCGCCGTCGCGCCACATCACCCGCGCGACGATCACATGATCCCCGCGTCGCACCTCGACCTGCGTGCCCTCGACGATCGGGCGGCCGCTGTGGATCATCAGCCCCCGCGACGAGACGTTGAGGATGCAGGTATCGCTCCACGAGGCGCCGTGCCGCAGCCTCGCCGGGATGACAACGCGCCGGCGCAGCTCGCGCGGCTTCTGGGAAGTTCGGGCAGGCATCGGTCCGGCTGCTAATTCGCACAGGTCTCGGACCTCTAAAGCATTGTTCCGGAATGGAGATGATTGCCGCGGTGATCGCGCGGTGGCGGCGCGCCTCGCGAGGCGCTAGCGGCAAGGGATGCATAGCTCGCCAACCGCCGCGGCTGACGCCGCTTCTGCCGCCTTTCCCACATGGTCCGGTCTCGGGCCAAATGCCCGCCGTTCGCTGCTGAACCGCGCCGCCGACGAGCTGGAGAAACGCGCCGACGCCTTCGTTCAAGTGATGACGAGCGAGCTTCGCGCATCGGAGCCCTGGGCGCGATTCAACGTCAAGCTTGGCGCCGAAATGGTGCGGGAAGCAGCGGCGATCACGACCCAGATCGCCGGCGAGGTGATCCCGTCCGACAAGCCCGGCCTGCTTTCGCTGGCGCTGCGCGAGCCCGCCGGCGTGGTGCTGGGCATCGCGCCGTGGAACGCGCCGGTGATCCTCGGCTGCCGCGCGATCGCGACGCCGCTCGCCTGCGGCAACACGGTGATCCTGAAAGCATCGGAGCGCTGCCCGCGCACGCATGCCCTGATCGTCGAGGCGTTCGACGCCGCCGACTTTCCGGGCGGCGCGGTCAACCTGGTGACCAATGAACCGGCGGACGCCGCGGACGTGGTCGGCGCGCTGATCGACCATCCGGCGGTGCGGCGGATCAACTTCACCGGCTCGACCGACGTCGGGCGGATCGTCGCAAAGCGTGCCGCCGAGAATTTGAAGCCGGTGCTTCTGGAGCTCGGCGGCAAGGCGCCGCTGATCGTTCTCGAAGACGCCGATCTTGGCGAAGCGGTGAAGGCGGCGGCGTTCGGCGCATTCATGAACGCCGGCCAGATCTGCATGTCGACCGAGCGGATTATCGTCGTCGACGCGATTGCCGACGAATTCGCCTGCCGCCTGGCGGAAAAGGCCAGCGCGATGCCTGCCCCCGCCGTCGGCGCCCAGGTTGACGATGCCGCCGAAGCGAGCATCGGCGATCTGATCGACGATGCGCTTTCGCACGGTGCCCGCGCGATCGCCTCCGGGGCTGCGACCGTGCTCGACGGGATCACGCCGGCCATGCGGCTATACCGCGACGAAAGCTTCGGCCCAGTGGTCGGAATCGTCCGGGTCGCGAACGAGGAGGAAGCGATACGCGTCGCCAACGACAGCGAATTCGGCCTCGCCGCAGCGGTCTTCACCCGGGACGCCGCGCGCGGGCTTCGCGTTGCCCGCAGAATTCGCTCGGGGATCTGCCACGTGAACGGCGCGACCGTCTTCGACGAGCCGCAGATGCCGTTCGGGGGCGTGGGCTCGTCCGGCTATGGCCGCTTCGGCGGCAAGGCCGGGATCGAGGCATTCACCGAACTCAGGTGGATCACGGTCGCCGGGGAGCCGGGGCACTATCCCATCTAGAAGGACTGGCCGATCTAGAGGCTCCAATAGCCTATGTCGGCCCGAAGGCTCGATGGATCGAGCAGCGAGCGAACATCGGCGACGACCCCGTTTTCCGCGACCATCTGGCTCATCTGCGCGTGGAGCGGACGGTACTCGTCATGGCCGACCGCGTAGATCAGCGCTGCCAGGTCGCTGAACTCCTCGAGGCCGGACAGCTCCACGCCATATTCGCGGCACACTGCACCGGCGTCGGCGCGCGCATCGTGGACCATCGGCTCGATCCCGAACTCGCGCAACTCGCGGAAGGTGTCCACGACCTTCGAATTGCGAATGTCGGGCACATTCTCCTTGAAGGTGAAGCCGAGAATCCCGACTCGTGCGCCGCTGATCGGCCGGCCGCTCGCGGCGATCAGCTTGACCACGCGCTGCGCGAGATAGGCGCCCATGCCGTCGTTCACGCGCCGACCGGACAGGATCACTTCAGGCTGATAGCCGAGCTGCTCGGCCTTGGCGGTGAGGTAATAAGGGTCGACCCCGATGCAGTGGCCGCCGACCAACCCCGGATGAAATTTGAGGAAGTTCCACTTGGTGCCCGCCGCGTCGAGCACGTCGCGGGTGCGGATGCCGAGCAGGTGGCAGATTTTCGCGACCTCGTTCATCAGCGCGATGTTGAGGTCACGCTGCGTGTTCTCGATGACCTTGGCGGCCTCGGCAACCTTGATCGACGGCGCCCGGTGGACTCCCGCCTCGACAACCGAACCGTAGAGATCCGCGAGCTTTTCGAGCGTGTCCAAATCATCGCCGGCCACCACCTTGACGATCTTGTCGATCGGATGCGCCTTGTCGCCGGGGTTGATGCGCTCGGGGCTGTAGCCGAGCCTGAAATCGGCGCCGGCCTTCAGGCCCGACGCCCGCTCCAGCGCGGGGCCGCAAATCTCCTCCGTCACGCCTGGATAGACGGTGCTTTCGAACACGACGACGGAGCCCATCGACAGCGCCGGACCGACAATAT
>DASSOE010000074.1:0-6062 GCA_035700945.1 Sphingomicrobium sp.
AGCGGCCTGCTCTCCGGGTACTGGCGCGGATCGATGGACTGGAATGGTGCCGACCGGAGGGGTGAGATCGACGAGCGATATCGCGCTGCGCCAACAGCCGCAATCGCGGCACGGCCGTTCCGCGCCGGCAATCTTTCAGGCCCGGGTCAGTTCGTCGAGGTCGGGCCGGTTGCTCCGCCACCGGGCTGCTGGGCGCGCATGAAGGTGATGCGCCCGCTCGTCGCATCCTCGATCAGCCGCTCATATTCGGTGGCGAGCTGTTCGTGGATCCTGCGGGCGACACCGGTGGTTGCGGTCTCGGCTCGCATTCGCTCCATCTGCTGTCTCAGGAACAGGTAGTTGATGTCCATCCGCGCCTCCGCTGCTCGCCCTGTCGAGAGGCGTCTCCGGCTGTTTTTGTGAACCGCGGATGACGAAGAGTCGGCAGGTCGACTAACGGTTGTCCAGCGGCGGCGAGGCGCTTGCGTGGGGCTGTGTCAGAGGGGATTGTCCCTCCTCCCGGGGGACTGTTCCTGTGCTCACTCCGGCATCACGAGAAACTGCTCCCAGTGGCCGGTAGCCCCCGGCTCGGCATAGGTGACGAGCGTCAGGTCGGGGTGGCCGGCGTAGTGCAGCGTGTAGTTGCGGTTGACGAAGCCGCCGCGCAGGCGCGGGGAGCGGTTCATCGTGATTTTCGGCGCGCCGAGCGAGGCGAGGCTGGCACGATAGTCGCCGAGCACCGTCGCGTCGAAATAGAAATTGAGGTTCCCCGTGAACTTCGAGCGGTCGACCTGGCCTCCGGCGAGCATGGCGTAGACCGCATGCACGTCGGCGAGGCGGTCTCCTTCGTTCGTCAGCGCCGGCTCGGGCTGGTCGAGGACGATCTTCTCGATGCCCGAGGTGATCGTGTCGGTCGCGCCGGAGAAATCGGCATTGGTGAAGACGACGATCGCGTCCCTGCCCTCCGGATAGACCGTGTTCTGCGTGAGGAAGCCGACCGCCTCGCCGCCGTGATCGATCACGTGCCGCTCGCGCTGCAGGTGATTGAAGACGCCAAGGCCGTAGCCGTTGGTGCGGCCGTCGGCACGGAGCACGGGCGTCTCCTGCTCGACCCAATCGCGTGGCGGGATGAGCGCGCGGTTCATTCGGGCGATGTCCCATTTCGCAAGGTCGGCGGCGGTCATTGACAACTCGCCCGCGGCGTAGAGCCAGCCGGCGGCGGGCGGCTGCGCAACGCGGACCGGACCGAGCGCATAACGGTGGTAGCCGGCGGGGAAGGCGGGCGTGTTCGTGTCGTCCTGGTCGCGGACGCTGGTCATCCGGAGCGGATCGAAAATCTTGCGCTTCAGGTACGCCATCAGTGGCTCGCCGCTGACCTTCTCGGCGACCATGCCGGCAACGACATAGCCGGTGTTGCTGTATTGCCAGCGCGTGCCCGGCGCGAAGTCGAGCGGCTTCTTCGCCCATTTGTCGACGATGCCCTGCGGCGTCGTCGGTTGGGTCATGGTCGCGAACATGTAATCCTGCGGCCAGAAGTCCTGCAGCCCCGAAGTGTGGCTGAGCAGCTGGCGGATGGTGATCCTGTCGCCCTCGGTGATGCCGGGGATGAATTTTGATACGTGATCGTCGAGGCTGAGCTTGCCCTCGTCGCGCAGCAGCATCAACGCCATCGCGGTGAACTGCTTGGAGTTCGACGCGATCTGGTATGGGAGCCCGGGACTGGCGGGCAGGCCGTCGTTGGCCTTGCCGTAGGCCTTGTCGAGGACGAGCTCGCCGTTGCGGACGATGGCGATTTCCGCCGAAGGAACGCCGGTGTCGGTGAGCGCCTTGGCCACCAGCTGGTCGACCTGAGCGATCTCGGCCGGGGTGAGCGGCTGTGCGGCCGCGGGGAGAGCGGCGAGCGCGAGGACCATGGGCGTGAAGCGGAGCATGATTGGAGCCTAGAGCGGCCTGAGCGTGAGTAAAGCGCGCAAATGCGCCGTGTTTGACCGATGCCAATTCATGGAACGCGCCGCTTCCGCGGACCGTTACGGGTGCGCGACGCGAAAAGGGAGACCGTCATGAAAGCCGGCTGGGCTGCGACGATTCTTGGCATCCTCATGGCGATCATCGGCATCGTCCTCACCATCGGCGGCGCCTGGCTCGCCGCGCTCGGAGGCTCCATTTACTATCTGATCGCGGGCATTGCGCTGCTCGCCTCGGCCTGGTTCCTGTTCCGCGGGCGTCTGCTCGGCGGCTGGATCTACATCGGGCTGTTCATCCTCTCGGCGATCTGGGGCTTCGCCGAAGCGCGCGGCAACGCCTGGGCGATGGTGCCGTGGCTGATCGCGCCGCTCGTGATTCTGGTGCTGGTGCTGCTGGTGATGCCCACGCTGACGCAGGATCGGAACCGCTGGAAGCTCGCCGGCGGCGGGATCGCACTCGGCGTGCTGTTCGTCGCCGCGAGCTTCGCCGTCCTGGGATTCGGCATGGGCACGAAAGCAGCCGCGCTGCCGGCGGCAAGCTCGCCCGGAATGACCGATCCCTCGGTGCAGACGACGGGCGCAGACTGGCCCGACTATGGCGGGACCAACGCCGCGTGGCGCTACTCGCCGCTCACGCAAGTCACTCCGGCCAATGTCGGCAAGCTCGAGAAGGTGTGGGAGGTCCATACCGGCGGGCTTCCGACCGACCCCGATTATCTCAAGCTCTACGGGACCGAGAACACGCCGCTCAAGGTCGGCAACCTGCTCTACACCTGCACCGCGATGAACGTGATCGTCGCGCTTGATGCCGCGACCGGAAAGCCGGTGTGGCGGGTCGACCCGCACGTGCCGGACAAGTGGATCCCCTACACCACCGCGTGCCGCGGCGTCGCCTACTACAAGGTTCCCGGAGCGGCTGCGAACAGCCCGTGCGCGAGCCGGATCATCGAGGGCACGCTCGATTCGCGGCTGCTCGCGGTTGACGCACTGACAGGCAAGCCGTGCACGGACTTCAACGGCAACGGTCAGCAGGACACCAAGATCGGCATGGGACCTGTGTTCCCGGGATATGCAACGATCAACTCGGCACCGACCATCGTGCGCGGGATCATCGTCGTTCCGCACCAGATCCTCGACGGCCAGTGCCGCTGCTCGCCGTCGGGCGTGATCCAGGGCTTCGACGCGAAGACCGGCAAGCTCGCCTGGGCGTGGGACGTCGAGCATCCCGAATGGACTGGCTATCCGCCGCCGGGGCAGACCTGGGCCAAGGCCACGCCGAACAGCTGGATGAGCAGCTCGGGCGACGAGAAGCTCGGGCTGGTCTACCTGCCGATGGGCAATTACGCCGCCGACTATATATCGACCGGCCGCCCGGCGCGCTCCAACGCGGTGTCGAGCTCGATCGTCGCGATCGACGTCACCACCGGCAAGCCGCGCTGGGTTTTCCAGACGGTCAAGAAGGACGTGTGGGATTACGACATCGGCAGCACGCCGTCGCTGATCGATTATCACGGGACGCCGGCGCTGCTCGTCGCTTCCAAGCAAGGCGATCTCTACGTGCTCGACCGCGCGACCGGCAAATCGCTCGCTCCGATCGGCTCGGTCGCGGCGCCCCCGGGCGGGGTCGAGCCGAGCGAGCGGGCGCCGCGCCAGATCGTCTCGCTGTGGCATAGCCTGAAGATGCCCGACCTGGTCGAGTCGGACATGTGGGGGATGTCGCCGATCGACCAGATGATCTGCCGCATCAATTTCCGCCGGGCCGATTATCGCGGCGAGTTCACGCCGCCGCGCGCGGACAAATTCACCATCCAATATCCCGGCTACAACGGCGGCAGCGACTGGGGCAGCCTGTCGATCGACCCGGTGCGCGGGGTCGCGATCGCCAATTACAACGACATGCCCAACTACCTGAAGCTGGTGCCGCGAGCGGTCGCCAACGAGAAGGGCATCAAGCCGCGCTTCGCGACCGACATCGCCTCGACCCAGGCGCATGCCGTCGACCCGCAATGGGGCGTTCCGTACGCGATCCACGTCAACGCCGGCTGGCGGATGCCGTTCACCAAGCTGCTGTGCAAGCGGCCGCCCTATGGCGGCATCCGGGCAATCGACATTTCGACCGGCAAGACCATTTGGGATCGCCCGCTCGGCACCGCGCGGCGCAATGGGCCGTTCAACCTGCCGACCTTCCTGCCGTTTGCGATCGGGACGCCGAACAACGGTGGCGCGGTGACGACGGCGAGCGGCCTGATCTTTATCGCCGCGGCGACCGACGACCTGATCCGTGCCATCGATGAGAGGACGGGCAAGGTGCTGTGGTCGGCGCCGCTACCGGCGGGCGGCCAGGCGACGCCCATCGTCTATCAGCAGGACGGCCGCGAGTATCTCGTGATGTTCGCCGGCGGCCACCATTTCATGGAAACGCCGGAGGGCGACAGCGTCATCGCCTACGCGTTGCCGCGTTAGACCGGCACGCCGTAGAGGTCGTGTTCGTCGCTGTCCTCGACATGCACTGAAACGATGTCGCCCGGCTGTAGCCCGCCTGCGTCGCGCAGTTGGACTTCGCCGTCGATCTCCGGCGCGTCGGCCTTGGAGCGGCCTGTGGCGCCGCCGGTTTCACCGTCGACTGCATCGATCAGCACGTCGATGGTCGAGCCGACTTTCGCCGCCAGCTTCTCGGCCGAGATGCGCGCGGAGAGCGCCATCACCGCCTCGTAGCGCTCCTGCTTCAGGTCTTCCGGCACCTGGTCGTCCATCGTGGTCGCGGGCGCGCCCTCGACGGCTTCGAACTTGAAGGCGCCGACGCGGTCGAGCTGCGCTTCCTCGAGCCACGCGAGGAGATAGGCGAAATCCTCCTCGGTCTCGCCGGGGAAGCCGACGACGAAGCTCGAGCGGATGGCGAGGTCCGGCACCTGCTCGCGCCAGCTGCGGATGCGCTGCAGCACCTTGGCGTCATTGGCCGGGCGCCGCATGCGACGAAGCACGTCCGGGCTCGCATGCTGGAACGGGATGTCGAGGTACGGGAGGATCTTGCCCGCCGCCATCAGCGGGATGACGTTGTCGACGTGCGGGTAGGGGTAGACGTAGTGGAGGCGCACCCAGGCTCCCAGATCACCCATCGCGGACGCCAGGTCGGTCATGTGCGCGCGGACTTCGCTGCCTTTCCACGGCCATGCCTTGTGGCGCAGGTCGACGCCATAAGCCGACGTGTCCTGGCTGATGACCAGCAGCTCCTTCGTGCCGGCGGCGACGAGCTTCTCGGCCTCGCGCAGGACCGCATCGGGGCGGCGGCTGACGAGGTCGCCGCGCAGATGCGGGATGATGCAGAAGGCGCAGCGGTGGTTGCACCCTTCCGAAATCTTCAGATAGCTGTAGTGGCGCGGCGTCAGCTTGAGACCCGCTTCCGGCACCAGGTCGATGAATGGTGACGGCACCGGCGGCGCGGCATCATGCACCGCGGCGACGACTTCCTCGTACTGCTGCGGCCCGGTGACGGCGAGCACGTCGGGGAAGCGGTTGCGGATGACCTCGGCTTCCTTGCCCATGCAGCCGGTGACGACGACGCGCCCGTTCTCGGCGATGGCCTCGCCGATCGCCTCGAGGCTCTCTTCCTTGGCGGAATCGAGGAAGCCGCAGGTGTTGACCAGCACGACGTCGGCGCCGGCGTAATCGGGCGACATGTCGTAGCCGTCGGCGCGCAGCTTGGTCATGATCCGCTCGCTGTCGACCAAAGCCTTGGGACAGCCGAGCGAGACCAGCCCGACGCGCGGGGGCTTGGGGAGCGTTGTGACGTTCATCGGAAGGGCCGCGCCCTTAACCGGATTTTGCGGCGAAAACTAGGCAGTTACGCCGCTGCGCGAAGTGCCAGCAGTTCGTCGGTCGGCATGACCCGGCAGAATTCGAAGGCGAGCGTGGCGACGTGCGCCGCGTGGACCTGCTCGGCCGGGATCGTACCGCCGTTGCCGTCGGGAAGGTCGAAGCAATCGCACGCGTCGGGCACGAGGATCATGTCCCAGCCCATGTTGGCGCCGGTGCGGATGGTGGTCGAGACGCACATGTCGGTCGAAATACCGAACGCGACGACGTGGCTGGCGCCGAGGCGTTTGAGCTGCAGGTCGAGGT
>DASSOE010000075.1:0-9950 GCA_035700945.1 Sphingomicrobium sp.
GCGGGGATGAGCCGCGAAAGCGCCTATCGCCTTCGCGATCGCGGCATCGGTGCGCTGTTCGCCGCGCTCTGGGATCGCGCGCTCCTGCCGGAACCGGTGCGTTCCGAAGGTCACAACCGGTTGCTGACCGAGCGCAGCTTGGTTCGTCTCCTCGGCACGCATTTTCGGCGGGAACGCGGGGATTTCCTGGCGGTCGGCAAGGCGTCGCGATGAACGCGCTACCGCAATCGGACGTGGCGTTTGTGACGTTCGCTGAGTTGCTCAGGGCTTCTCGGGCTTCGGCGCTTCTTCGTCCGCCGAGGGTTTCGGGGCGTTCGGCGCAGCCTGCTGCCTTCCGTCGACCGCGATCACGACCTTCTCGCCGCGCAATGCCGCAGCGACCAGGTCCTGGAGACTGTCGCGTTTGCCCGGAGCGTTGGTTTGGATCGCCATGTCGCCGCTGTATGTACCTGCGGCAAATCAATCAAAGCTTAAGATCGGTCATCAGGTGCCGCGGGCTTTCTCCCCTAGGGGACCAGCACCGTGTCCTTCGCCTCGGCTCGCGTCTTCGGATAATCGAGCGTGTAGTGCAGGCCGCGGCTCTCGTGGCGGCTGAGAGCGCTCCGCACGATGAGGTCGGCGACCTCGACCAGGTTTCTGAGCTCGATCAGGTCGGGGGTTACGCGGAAGTGGGCGTAATAGTCCTTCACTTCCTTGCGCAGCATGTCGATCCGGTGCTTGGCCCGCTCGAGCCGCTTGGTCGTGCGGACGATCCCGACATAGTTCCACATGAAGCGGCGGATTTCGCCCCATGTCTGGGCGATCACGACTTCTTCGTCGCTGTCGCTGACCCGGCTCTCGTCCCAGGCGCGGATCGCCGGCACCTCCGGGAGCGAGTCCCAGTTTGCCGTGATGTGCTTCGCAGCCGCCTCGCCGAAGACGAGGCATTCGAGCAGGCTGTTCGAGGCGAGGCGATTGGCCCCGTGGAGACCCGACTGAGTCACCTCGCCCGCAGCATAGAGCCCTGGCGCATCGGTGCGTCCGTCAAGGTCCACGACCACGCCGCCGCAGGTGTAATGCTGCGCCGGCACGACCGGGATCGGCTCCTTCGTGATGTCGATCCCCAGCCCAAGCAGCTTTTCATAGATGGTGGGGAAGTGCGCCTTCACGAAAGCCGGTTGGCGATGCGAGATGTCCAGGAAGACAAAATCGAGACCGTCGCGCTTGATTTCGTGGTCGATCGCGCGGGCGACGATGTCGCGCGGCGCGAGCTCCGCGCGCTCGTCATAATCGGGCATGAAGCGATGCCCGGTCACCGGGTGCTCGAGAATCCCGCCCTCGCCGCGCACCGCCTCGGTGATGAGGAAATTCTTGACCTCGAGATTGTAGAGGCACGTCGGGTGAAACTGCATGAACTCCATGTTGGAGATGCGGCAGCCCGCCCGCCACGCCATTGCGATCCCGTCGCCCGTCGCGCCGCGCGGCGCGGTCGAGTAAAGATAGGCGCGGCCGGCGCCGCCGCTCGCGAGGATCGTCGCCCGTGCGGTCAGCGTTTCGACCCGCTTCTTCTTCCGGTTGTATGCGTAGAGCCCGTGAACCGCGCCGCTGGTCGAGAAATGCGTCGCGTGCCGGCCGGTGATCAGATCGATCGCCACCATGTCAGCCACCAGGGTGATGTTCGGGTGCCTTGCCGCCGCCGCTTCGAGCGCCTGACTGATCGCCCAGCCAGTCGCGTCGGCGACGTGGACGATGCGCCGGTGGCTGTGCCCGCCCTCGCGGGTCAGGTGCAGCACGCCGTTCTCGCTCGCGAAGGGAACGCCGAGCTCGATCAGCCGAGCGATGGCAGCCGGGGCGTGCTCGACCACATGCTCGACAACCTTGCGGTCGTTGAGGCCCGCGCCTGCGATCATCGTGTCCTCGATGTGCGCTTCGAAACTGTCGCCTTCCTCCAGCACCGCAGCGATCCCGCCCTGCGCTCGGGCGCTGGCGGTGTCGCCGAGCGCCCCCTTGGCGATGACCGCAACCTTGTGCGTCTCGGCAAGGTTAAGCGCCGCCGTGAGCCCGGCTGCGCCCGACCCGACGATGAGGACGTCGGTGTCGATGGTCACGCTGCTTCCACGTCGGCAGACACGAGGCTCAGGAAGACGTCCTCCAGGTCGGGATCGCGCGTGGACACGTCGACGATTCCGTGTCCGTCGGCTGTCAACGCGGTCAGCACCTGGCCGGCGTTGACCCGGTCCTTGCGGTACGTGATCTCCAGCGTGCGTTCGTCGACGAGCACGATTTCCTCGAAGCAGCTGTTGGCAGGCACCTCCGCAATGTCGCGGTCGAACGTGACCACGACCGCCTTCTCCTGCGCCTTGGCGACCAGCTCCCGCGTTGGCTCATTCGCGATCACCCGGCCGTGATGGATGATGGCGATACGATCGCATAGCTGCTCCGCTTCCTCGAGATAATGCGTCGTGAGCACGATCGTGACGCCCTGCGCGTGCAGCTTGCGGACATAATCCCAAAGTTGACGGCGGAGCTCGACGTCGACGCCGGCCGTGGGCTCGTCGAGCACCAGGATCGGCGGCGAATGGACCATTGCCTTGGCGACGAGCAGCCGGCGCTTCATGCCGCCCGACAGCGTGCGCGCATAGGCGTTCGCCTTGTCGGTGAGGTGCATGGCCGCGAGCAGCTCGTCGCTCTGCCGGTCGCGGTTTGGAATCCCGTACAGCCCGGCCTGGATTTCGAGCGTCTCGCGCGGCGTGAAGAACGGATCGAAGATGATTTCCTGCGGGACGACGCCGATCGACCGCTTGGAATTGCGCGGATGATCGTCGATGTCGAAGCCCCATATGGTCACTTTCCCGCCGCTCTTTGTCACGAGGCCGGCAAGGATGTTGATGAGCGTCGACTTGCCCGCGCCGTTGGGGCCGAGCAGCCCGAAGATCTGCCCGCGCGGCACGTCGAAGCTGACCTCGTTCAGCGCGCGCTTGCCGCCTGCATAGGTCTTGGACAGCGATTCTATGCGGATGGCGGGCGCGTCCATGACGCGCCGCGGCATAAGGGTCGCGTCGATTGGCCACAAGCATTCGCGGTAAATGTGCGCTTAACCCTAATCGCTAGAGTGATTTTCAGGTTAACCCAATATCCGCCGCGGCATGTCCTCCCGCGCGCTCTTGCCTGTCCTTGCCGCCCTTGCCGCCATGGTCGTGCCCGCCAAGGTATCGGCTGCCCCGGCGACGCAGAGCGCGACCGCGGAGGCTGCCATCCTCAGCCCGCTGAGCGTCATCAAGCGCGCCGATCTCGATTTCGGGACGCTGGTGGTGAGCGGTGCCGGCAGTGCGGTCATTGATCCCGTGACGAACTCGCTGAGCACCACCGGCGGCCTGACTCCCTCCGGTACCTCGGCGCACCCGGCGCGCTTCACCGCGACGGGATCGAAGAATGCGGTGGCCCTGGTCCGGCTCCCGAATAGTCCGGCGGTGCTGACCCGAGTTGGGGGAACGGAAACCGTGACGGTGTCCGACTGGACGCAGGACGGCCCGACCAACCGCCGGATTCCGATTACCGACACCTTCGATTTCTACGTCGGCGGCACGCTCGACGTCGCAGCGGGCCAGGTGCCCGGCACCTATACCGGCACGTTCAGCATCACGGTGCAATATCCCTGAGCACCTGCCTCGAGTCCTTGCCCGTTAAGGTAAATTTTAGACGAACCGTGGATGTTGAATGCGTGGTGAGATCGGCTCGGCGATACTTGCCTCCTGAAAAGTACGCGCAGGAGCTCGCCGAGTGGACATCCGCAAAATCCTCGTCGCCATCGCGGCGATTGCCGCAACGGCGGCACCCGCTCCGACGTTTGCTGCGCAGACCGCCAGCGCGAGCGGCAAAGCGTTGCTGCTGCTGCCGCTCACGCTCACCAAGGTCAACGATCTCGACTTCGGGACAGTCGTCCCTTCGTCCGCGAGCGGCACCGTAAGCATCGCCGCCGACGGGAGCGGGCAAAGCGTCACCGGCGGGGTCACGCCGGTCACGAGCGGAGCGGCCACGCGGGCGGTGTTCGCCGGCGGAGGAACGGCCGGGCAGCAGGTCAACATCTTCCTCGCGCCGCCGGCCAATCTCAGCGACGGCAACGGAAACAGCGTGCCGATCTCGCTCAGCCTCGACCAGTCAGTGGTGACGATCGATTCGAGCCGGGCCTTCTCGGTCGGGATCGGGGGCACCGTGACCGTCGGAGCGAACCAGGCAGAGGGAACCTACACCGGGACGTTCACCGTCCTCGCGCAATACAATTAGCCTTCGGCGTTGAACGCCGGGCGGGCCGTTGCTACCTCGGCCCGATGGAAATCCCGCCGCCCGAGGTCATTCGCGTCAAGACCGTCCAGGTTGCCTGCGACGGCTCGGGGGAAGTTTCTCCGGCGCTCGGCCATCCGCGCGTCTATCTGCGGATCGCGCCCGATACCGGCTTCGTCGAGTGCGGCTATTGCGATCGCCGTTTCGTCCTTGAGGGGGGACCTGCGGACAGCCAGGCCGCATGAGCCTCGCCGATCCGCGTCATTTCCTCTACCGGAATCTCGATCCGGACGCGGCGCGGCGCCTCGCGCATAAGCATCTGTCGCGCCACGAGGACGGCGAGCTCTACCTTCAATATGCCGCGAGCGAAGCGTTCGGGTTCGACGACGGGCGGCTGAAGACTGCCGATTACCATAGCTCCTCGGGCTTCGGGTTGAGAGGCGTGACCGGCGAGACCACCGCCTTCTCCCACGCCAACGAGATCAGCGAAGCGGCGATCGACCGGGCCGCGGCGACGCTGAAGCTGCTCGATCCGCGCGGCGCCGCCCCGGCTGCAGCGCCGGCGCGCACGAATCGCTCGATGTACGGCGCCGAGGATCCGCTCAGCCTGGTGCCTTTCGCGGACAAGGTCGCGCTGTGCCAGCAGATCGATGCCGCGGCGCGGGCGCGCGACCCGCGCGTCGTGCAGGTCAGCGTCCGCCTGTCGGGCAGCTGGAGCGTGATCGACATCGTCCGCGCCGACGGGTTCGTCGCGTCCGACGTGCGGCCGCTGGTGCGTCTCGACGTCCAGATCGTCGCCGAGCAGGACGGAAGGCGCGAAATCGGCCACCACGGCCTCGGCGGCCGTTATCTCTACGGCCACTTATTCGACGAGGCGCAGTGGAACCGCGCGATCGACATCGGGCTCGGCCAGGCGCTGACCAACCTCGAATCTGTTGCTGCTCCGGCGGGCGAAATGCCGGTCGTGCTCGGCCCGGGCTGGCCCGGCGTGCTGCTCCACGAGGCGATCGGGCACGGGCTCGAGGGCGACTTCAACCGCAAGGGCACCTCCGCCTTCTCCGGCCGGATCGGCGACCGTGTCGCGGCGCCTGGCGTCACCGTTGTTGACGACGGCGCGATGGAGCAGCGGCGCGGGTCCCTGACGATCGATGACGAGGGCACGCCGACCGGACGCACCTGCCTCATCGAGGACGGCATCCTCAAGGGCTATCTGCAGGACCGCCTCAATGCGCGATTGATGGGGATGGCGCCGACCGGCAACGGCCGCCGGGAGAGTTTCGCCCATGCGCCGATGCCTCGGATGACCAATACGTTCATGCTCGCCGGCAAGGACGACCCGAACGAGCTCGTCGAGCGCGTCCAGAACGGCATCTACGCGAAGAGCTTCGGCGGTGGGCAGGTCGACATCACCAGCGGCAAGTTCGTCTTCTCTTGCACCGAAGCCTACCGCATCCGCGGCGGCAAGATTGCCGAGCCGCTGAAGGGCGCGACGCTGATCGGCGACGGCCCCACCGTGCTGACTCGGGTCAAAGGCATCGGCAACGACCTTGCGCTCGACGAGGGCGTCGGCGTCTGCGGCAAGGCCGGTCAGGGAGTCCCGGCGGGCGTTGGTCAACCGACCTTGCTGGTCGACGGGCTCACCGTTGGAGGGACTGCGGCGTGAGCGCCGACTGGCGCACAGACGTCCTCGAATTCTGGTTCGGCCTCGACGACAAGCAATGGTGGCGCGGCGGCGATACGCTCGACGAGCGCATCAGGAAGGACTTCATCGATCTCTGGCACGACAAACGCCAGCTGCCGGTCGACAGCTTCACGACCGACCCGCTGACCGCGCTCGCGGGCGTAATCCTGTTCGACCAGCTGCCGCGCAACATGTTCCGCGGCCACGCCGAGCAATTCGCGACGGACCATTTGGCGCTCGGGATTGCGAACGAAGCGATCGCAAAGGGCTTCGACGAGCAGCTGGAGCCGCGCGAGCGGGCGTTCCTCTATATGCCGTTCGAGCACAGCGAGAACATGGACGATCAAAACCGCGCGATGCTGCTGTTCACCGCGCTCGGCAACCCCGAGATGCTCCATTTCGCCAGGCTTCACCACGACATCATCGAGCGGTTCGGCCGCTTTCCGCACCGCAATGCGATCCTCGGCCGAGCGCCCCGCGCCGACGAGATCGCGGCCGGCAACGTGGTGCCGTGGTGACCGACCTCGTCGAGGCGGCGCGATACAACAGCCGCGTCGAAGCCGACCTCGCCCGCCTGTACCTCGGCAGCGAAGGCATCGAGGCCGTGCTCTTCGATACCGAGATCAACACCTCTTACGGCGGACTGTTCATGCCGGTGCGGCTGATGGTGCTCGACGAAGACGCGGATATGGCGCGCCGGTTGCTCGCGGAGAACGGCTAGAGCAGATGCGCGATCGGCGCGGGATCGAACCCGGCGTCGGTTAGCCGCTGCTGGACGTCTTCTGGTGATGCGCCCGACTCACGGTGTGCAAGCGCGAGAGCGAGCGCGGAGCGCGTCCCGGAGCGGCAGAAGGCAAGCACCTTGCCGCCCTCGGCGTCGCGCAGCGCGTCGCGCATCGCGCCCACGTCCGCGGGCCCGATCCCCCGCATGATGGGCACGAACCGGTAAGCGATGCCGGCCTTGGCCGCAGCCTCCTCGATCTCGGCTGCGAACGGCTGGCCCGGCTCCTCGCCGTCCGGCCGATTGTTGACCAGCACGGTCACGCCCTGCTCCGCCAGCCCGGCGACCTCATGGGGAGCGATCTGCCCGCTCACCAGGGTGCGGTCGTCGAGCTGGCGAATCATGGTCAGCGGCCCCTTTCGCCCTTTTGCGGCTGTGGCGCAGTCGACGGCGCCGGGGCGGGAGCCGCCGTCGGCGGCACAGGCGCTGCCGCTGGAGTGGCGGTGGTGCCGGTCAGCCCGTAATATTGCAGATAGGGATCGATCGACGGATCGTGCCCGGCCCACGCGCGGTACATCTCGGCATAATCGAGCGTGTTGCCGCGCGACAAGACCATGTCGCGGAAGCGCTGGCCGTTGGCGCGTGTCAATCCGCCGTGGCCCTCGAAGACGTCGAACGCGTCCTGCGCGAGCATCCGCGTCCACGGATAGGCATAATAGCCGGCCGAATATCCGTTGCTCCAGATGTGCAGGAAGTAGCTCGAGCGATAGCGCGGCGGCACGTCGGCGACATCGTAGCCGCTGTTGGCCAGCGACTGGGTCTCGAACTGGTCGACGTTCTGAAGCGGCGCGCTCGCCGGCAGCGAATGCCAGTCGAGGTCGAGCCGAGCGGCCTCGAGCACTTCGCCGACCTCATAGCCCTGGTTGAAGGTGCGGGCGGCAAGGATCTTCTGGACGAGGTCCTGCGGGATCGGCTGCCCGGTCTGGTAGTGGACCGCATAGTGCGGGAGGATCTTGGGATCGAGCGCCCAGTTCTCGTTGAACTGCGACGGGAACTCCACGAAGTCGCGCGCGACGTTGGTTCCCGACAGCGTGGGATAAGTTTGCGACGCGAACATGCCGTGAAGCGCATGGCCGAACTCGTGGAACATCGTCGTCACGTCGTCCCAGCTGATCAGCGCCGGCTGCCCGGGCGCGGGCTTGGTGAAATTCTCGACGTTGAAGATCACCGGCTTCGTGCCGCGCAGGTACGACTGGTTGACGAGGTTGCTCATCCACGCCCCGCCGTTCTTGTTGTCACGCTTCCACGGGTCGATCATGAAGATCGCGAGCTCCTTGCCGTCCTGATCGTAAACCTGGAACACGCGCATGTCCGGGCTCCAGGTGGGGATGTCCTTCCGTTCCTTGAACGTGAGCCCGTAGAGCTGGTTCGCGGCGTAGAAAACGCCGTCTTCGAGCACCTTGTTGAACTCGAAATATTGCTTCAGCTGGTCGCTGTCGATCGCATAGCGCTGCTTGCGGATCTGCTCGGCGTAGAAGTTCCAGTCGGCAGGTGTGACCTCGAAGTTCGCGCCCTGCTGGCGGGCGAGCGCGCGGATGTCGGCGGCCTCCTGCCGCTCCTTGGCGGCGACCGGTGGGGCGAGCCGCTCGAGGAATCCGACCGCGGTCGCGCGGTCCTTCGCCATCTGGTCATAGAGCGTGTAATCTGCCCAGTTTGCCTCCCCGAACAACGCGGCCTTGTCGGCGCGGAGCTTTGCGATCTGGCGGACGACGGCGCGCGTGTCGTTCTTGTCGCCCTTCTCCGCGCGGTTCAGGCTCGCGTCGAACAAAGCCTGTCGGGTCGCATGGCTGGATAGCGAATCGAGCAAAGGCTGCTGCGTTGTGTTCTGCAGCGGCAGCACGTAGCCCGAGACCTTTCGGTCCTTTGCCGCCTGCTGCGCCGCTGCCAGCTGCTGCTCGGAGAGGCCGGCAAGCGCGGAAGCATCCTCGACATGCAGCGCGCCGGCTTTCGCGGCGGCGAGTAGCTTCTGTCCAAATTCGGTCTGGAGAGTGCTCAGCTGCTGGTTGATCGTCTTGAGCTGGGCCTGCTTGGCCGGCGGCAGCTCGGCGCCGGCGTGGACCATGCCCTTGTAATAGACATCGAGCAGCTTCGCCTGCTCCGGGTTGAGGCCCAGCTCGCTTTGACGGTCGTGGAGGGTCTTCACTCGCGCGAACAGCTTCGGGTTGAGATTGATGAAGTCGGAATGCGCGGCGAGCAGCGGCGATGTCTTGGTATCGGTAGCTTGCAGCGTGTCGTTCGTGTTGGCCCCGTTCACGGCGAAAAAGGCGAGTATCGACCGCTCCAGCAACGCGCCCGAACGCTCGAGCGCCACGATCGTGTTCGCAAAAGTCGGGGGGGCCGGACTGTTGGCGATCGCCAGGACTTCGCGCTTCTGCTGCGCCATGCCGGCGAGGATCGCGGGCAAATAATCCGTGTCCTTGATCTTGGAGAAATCGGGCGTTCCGAACGGCAGCGTGCTCGGTTTCGCGAACGGATTGGAGGCAGGCAGCGTCGCCGACGCCGCGGCGCTCGACTTCGCCGGAGCGGCCAGGGCAGGCGCGGCGACTGCGGCCATCGCGACAGCGGCGGAAGCAAGCAACAGAGTACGGATCATGTCTCTCCCCGAATGGTCAACGTCTTGATGATCCCCAGACAGCCGCGCTTGCGCGAGGCGGAATGGTTCAGCCGGCCGAAGCGACCGCAGCGAGCATCGCGTCCCCATAGCGCTCCAGCTTGGTTCGGCCAACGCCGTTGACCTGGGCGAGCTCGGCGAGGTTCGACGGCCTGGCCGCGGCAATCTCGCGCAGGGTCGAATCATGGAAGATCACGTAAGGCGGGACGCCGGCCTCAGCCGCGAGCGCACGGCGTGTTTCGCGGAGACTGTCGAACAGCGGATCGGCGGGACCGCTGTCCCGGCGGCGCTGCCGCTTGCTCTTCGGCGGAACGGCGATGACCAGCGCCTCTTCGCCCTTCAGTATCGGCTTCGCGGCTGGACCAAACGATAGCCCCCCATAAGTGTCGGCGCGGAGCGCGTCGCGCGCGATCAGCGTTCGCGACACAGGGCGGACGAGCGCAATCTCCTCCGCCGAAGCGATGCCGAATACCGACAGCCGGTGGTGGCCGAAGCTTCGAACCTTCTCGTTGTCGTTGCCGGCGAGCACGTCGGCGAGGTGGCCGACGCCGAACCGCATCTCGGTGCGGAAGGCGGCGGAGAGGAGCTTGCGCGCAACTTCGGTCGCGTCGATCGTC
>DASSOE010000076.1:0-7861 GCA_035700945.1 Sphingomicrobium sp.
CGAGCGGGTGGCTGGGGACGGGCTCGATGGCGGGCTCCGCGCGGGCTGCCGGGGCCTGGGAGAAGAGGCGCTGAGCTTCGGCCACCATCGTCACCCCCGCGAAAGCCGGGGCCTGCCTTCCTTCAATCCCAGCAAGAACAGGCGGGTCCCCGCTTTCGCGGGGATGACGGTTGAGCGCGGTATCGTAAGTAGCGCTAGTCGTCCACATCACCGGCGCCGCCGCCTGCTCGCGCGCGGCGCTTCGGCCGCTCTCCTCGTCCAGCGCGTGGCGTAGACCGCCGACGATCAGGCCGCGCACCGCGCTCGGGTCGCGGAAGCGAACTTCGGTCTTGGCCGGATGGACGTTGACGTCGACCTCCTCGAGCGGGACCTCGAGGAACAAGGCCGCGATCGGGTGGCGGTCGCGGGCAATCAGGTCGCGGTAGGCGCCGCGCAGCGCACCGACGAGCAGCCGGTCCTTCACCGGCCGCGCGTTGACGAACAGGAACTGCCGGTCGGCGACGCCGCGGTTGAAGGTCGGCAGACTGATCACGCCGGTCAGCCGCATCCCCTCGCGCGCGCAGTCGATGCCGATGCCGTGCCGCTCGAGCTCGTGCGTGAGCAGCTCGGCGACGCGGACCGGCGGCTCGACGGGCGCGAGCGTCAGGATGCGCCGTCCGTCATGGTCGAGCGTGAAGCCGGCGTCGCTCCGCGCCATCGCGAGGCGCTTCACCGCGTCGAGGCAGGCGGCATATTCGGCGCGGGGGCTGCGCAGGAACTTGCGGCGCGCCGGCACCTTGTCGAACAGCGCCTCGACCCGCACCCGCGTCCCCGGCGGAAGCGCGGCCGGCCCCTCCCCCGCCGGCTGTCCGTGATCGATTTCGATCCGCCACCCGTCCGAGCCGCGCAGCCGGCTCTCCAGCGTCAGCCGCGACACGCTCGCGATCGATGGCAGCGCCTCGCCGCGAAAGCCGAAGCTCGTCACGCGGTCGATCGCGTCGCCCGGGAGCTTCGAGGTCGCATGCCGCTCGAGCGCGAGGCGCATCTCGTCGGGCGCCATGCCGCGGCCGTCGTCGGTAACCTCGATCCGCTCGAGCCCGCCCGCGGAGAGCCGGACCGAGACCTGATTCGCGCCGGCGTCGAGTGAATTTTCAACCAGCTCCTTGAGCGCGCTCGCCGGGCGCTCGACGACCTCGCCCGCGGCGATGCGATTGATGAGCTCGGGCGGCAGTCTTCTTATTGACATGTTAACCAATCCTAGCTCATTCCGAAGCCGCCGGCGAAGCACTGATTTTTCGGAAAAAATTCAGAGCGCATTCAATGGGAAGTGTTCAATTCGGGGTTAAGCGGCGGGAGCTGTTTTCCGCGGCTTGAGGGGCTCTAGGCGAGACGGGGTAGGAATGTTCTGGAATCGTTGGTTCAAGTGGATGTCGCACGACATGGCGATCGATCTCGGAACCGCCAATACGCTGGTCTATGTCCGCGGCCGCGGCATCGTCCTCAATGAGCCGTCTGTCGTCGCCATCGAGACGATCAACGGGGTCAAGAAGGTCAAGGCGGTGGGCGAGGACGCGAAGCTGATGATGGGCAAGACGCCCGACCAGATCGAGGCGATCCGCCCCTTACGCGACGGGGTGATCGCGGACATCGATGTCGCCGAGCAGATGATCAAGCACTTCATCCACAAAGTGCACGGCGGCAAGATGCGCGCCTGGCGCTTTCCCGAGATCGTGATTTGCGTGCCCAGCGGGTCGACTTCGGTCGAGCGCCGCGCGATCCGCGACGCGGCGTCCAACGCCGGCGCCAGCGCCGTCTTCCTGATCGAGGAGCCGATGGCGGCCGCGATCGGCGCCGACATGCCGGTGACCGCGCCGATCGGATCGATGGTCGTCGACATCGGCGGCGGAACCACCGAGGTCGCCGTCCTTTCGCTGCGCGGCCTCGCCTACACCACGTCGGTGCGCGTCGGCGGCGACAAGATGGACGAGGCGATCAGCTCCTACGTCCGGCGCAACCATAACCTCCTGATCGGCGAAGCGACGGCCGAGCGAATCAAGAAGGAAGTCGGGATCGCCAAGCCGCCCGTCGACGGGATCGGCAAGACCGTCCACATCAAGGGCCGCGACCTCGTCAACGGCGTGCCCAAGGAAATCTCGATCAACCAGGGCCAGATCGCCGAGGCGTTGTCCGAGCCGGTCGGGACCATCGTCGAGGGCGTGCGAATCGCGCTCGAGAACACCGCTCCGGAACTCGCCGCGGACATCTGCGACCAGGGCATCGTCCTCACCGGCGGCGGCGCCCTCCTCCAGGGTCTCGACGAAGTGCTGCGCGACGAGACAGGCCTTCCCGTCACCGTCGCCGACGACCCGCTGACCTGCGTTGCGCTCGGCACTGGCCGCGCGCTGGAGGAAGAGCAGTTCCGCGGCGTGCTGCAGACCGCATAGCGGGGGGCTGAGCGGTGGCGACCGCGCGCCCCGGCTGGTCGCGTCGAGCCCAGTACGGGCTGTTCTTCAGCTTCCTGGCGGTGATCGCCGGGATCGTCATCGGCCTCATCCTTCTGGCGGTCTCGCTGGTCGCGCCCAAGACGTTCGACGGGCTGCGCGGAGTCGCGCTCGACGTCACCGGGCCGGTCGCCACCGCGCTTCACGAAGTCAGCGTCACCGCGCAGGGGCTGGTCACCGGCGCCGACGATTACTGGGACGCTGCCCGCCAGAACGGCGAGCTCAAGCGCGAACGCAAGGCAATGCTTCAGCGAATGGTGGAGGCCAAGGCCATCCACCAGGAGAACCTCCAGCTCAAGGCCGCGCTGCAGCTGCGCCAGCGCGTCCACGACACCGTCGCAACCGGACGGATCGTCGGCTCTTCCTTCAACAGCCCGCGTCGGTTCGCGATCCTTTCCGCCGGCTCGAGGGACGGCGTCGGCGAGGGCATGCCGGTGCGCTCGGCCAGCGGGCTCGTCGGACGAATCGTCGATGTCGGCGACTTCGCCTCGCGCGTGCTCCTCGTCTCGGACCGGACGAGCATCGTTCCGGCGCGGCTGCTCCGGAGCGGGATCCCGGTGATCGCGCAAGGCCGCGGCGACGGCACGGTCGAGGTCCGCCCGCTCGAAGTCGGGCGCAATCCCTTCAGGCCCGGCGACATCATCGTCACTTCCGGCACCGGCGGCCTCTACCCGCCGCTGGTCCCGGTCGCGCGCGTGGTCAGATTGAAGGATGACGGCGCAATCGCGCTGCCATTGTCCGACCCCGCGACCACCAGCTTCGCCATCGTCGAACCGGCGTTCGAGCCCGCCGCGATCGCCGCCGAGGCCGAGGCCGCGGCCGCAACGGGGCCTTGATGGTCCGCGCGGCGCTTTCTTCGCCGGGAAGGTTCGGCCATGCGCGGCGCCCGCTGGCGCTGTTCGTGCCCGCCGCGACGGTGGTCGCCGCCTCGCTCCTGTCGGCGCTCCCGATCGTGTCGACGAGCGGTTGGTTCCCCGATTTCGGCTATCTCGCGCTGATCAGCTGGCGCCTCCTCCGGGCCGACCCGTGGCCCGCCTGGTGGGCCGCTCCGCTGGGCTTCGTCAACGACCTGTTCACGGGATATCCGATAGGCTTTTCAATAGCTTTGTGGAGCGCCACGATGCTGGCGCTCGACCTCGTCGACCGCCGCACGCTGTGGCGCGACTATTGGATCGAATGGATGGTTGCGGCGGTGCTGATCGCGCTCAACGAGTGGCTTCACTGGCGCGTGGCGCGGCTGACCGGTGCGGATATCCCCTTCTCGATGATGCTCCCGCAGCTGCTGATCTCGGTCTGCGCCTTCCCCTTGAGCGCCTGGGCCGTGTCGCGCGCCGACCGCTGGAGGCTCGGCCGATGAAGCCGATCCGGATCACCAGCACGCACCAGTCGATCACCTTCTCCCGCCGCATGATCGTGCTCGGCGGGGCGCAGGTGGCGGTCGGCGGATTGCTCATCGGCCGGCTCGGCTGGCTCGCGGTCGCCCAGAACGAGAAATACCAGCTGCTGAGCGAGAGCAACCGCGTCCAGCTGATCCCGGTCCCGCCGCGGCGCGGCTGGATGATCGACCGCTACGGCAAGCCGATCGCCATCAACCGGGCCAGCTTCCGCGTCGACATCATCCCGCAGCAGCTCGAGAAGGGGCGCGACGTGGTTCCGGAGGTCGCGCGCCTGCTCCAGCTCGACGAGGAGGAGGTCGCCCGAATCCGCAGCGAGCTTGCCGAATCGCAGGGTTTCCATCCGGTCCAGGTCGGCGAGAACGTGACCTATGACCAATATGCGGCCGTGACCGTCCGTCTTCCCGATCTGCCGGGGGTCCAGGCCACCCGCGGCTATTCGCGTTATTATCCGGATGGCCCGGCGGTCGCTCACCTCGTCGGCTATGTCGGCAGCGCCAACGCCAAGGAATATGAGGCCGAGGACAAGAACCCGCTGCTGCTCGTCCCGGGCTTCAAGATCGGCAAGCAGGGCCTCGAAAAGACGCTCGAGCCCTATCTTCGCGGGACTCCCGGCGGCCAGCGGATCGAGGTCACCGCTCGCGGCAGGCTGGTCAAGGAGCTCGACCCCAAGCCCGACCGGAGCGGGCAGACCGTCCAGCTGACGATCGACGAGGGGCTCCAGCAATATGTGGCGCGGCGCATGGGCGACCAGTCGGGCGCCCTCGTCGCGGTCGATGTCACGAGCGGCGACATGCTCGCCTATGTGTCGATGCCGGCGTTTGACCCGAACAGCTTCAGCGAAGGCATCGGCCGGACCGAGTGGAAGATGCTGTCCGAGGACGATCACCTCCCGCTCCTCAACAAGGTCGCGCAGGGGCTCTACCCGTCGGGCTCGACGATCAAGCCGGCGATGGCGCTCGCGTTCCTCAAGCTGGGGATCGACCCCAAGCGGCGAGTCAATTGTCCGGGCGGCTACCAGATCGGCAACCGCTATTTCCGCTGCGACGCGGTCCACGGGCCGATGGACATGCACTCGGCCATCGAGCGCAGCTGCAACACCTATTTCTGGGCGACGGGCCTGATCACCGACCCGCAGGCGACCACCGACATGGTGAAATATCTCGGTTACGGGGAGGAATTCGACCTGCCCATCCCGACCCAGCGCTACGGCACCATGCCGAGCCCGGATTGGCTGGAAAAAAAGTATCACCGCAAGTGGCAGGGATACGATTCGGCCAATACGTCGATCGGCCAGGGCTATGTGCTGATCAACCCGATGCAGCTGGCGGTCATGCCGGGACGGCTGGCATCCGGAAAGCTGATTCAGCCGCGGCTGCTGATGGGCAAGCCCCGAAAACCAATTCCGGCACTCGACGTCGATCCGGAGCATCTGGAGTTCGTGCGCAAGGCGATGGGGTCGGTCGTGAACGACCATGGCACCGCGGTGGGCTCGAAGCTGCCGCTCGACGGAATCCTGATGGCCGGCAAGACCGGAACCGCGCAGGTCTTTCGTCTCGGCGAGCGCGGCCACCAATCGAACTGGGCCTTGCGCGACCACGCGCTGTTCATCGCCTTCGCACCGGTGGAGAAGCCGCGCTACGCCATCGGGTGCATCATCGAGCATGGCGGGTTCGGAGCTTCCGCCGCCGCGCCGATCGTTCGCGATTCGATGACCTATCTGTTCGACAAGCAAAAGGCTTTCGCGGCGCTCGCTCCGCTCGAGAAGCAATGGGGCGGCACGCTGGCCGAGCGCAACGCCCGCCAGCTCGCGAATTTCAAGGCCGCCTCGCGCGCCACGCAGGCATGATCACCTCGGCGATCATCCCGCGGCCGCTGGCGCGGCTGCCGTGGCGCTTGATCTTCCTCGTCGCCTCGATCGCGTCGTTCGGGCTCATCGTGCTCTATTCGGCGGCCGGCGGCTCGGTGCAGCCGTGGGCGGTCAAGCAGGGCATCGTCTTCCTGTTCTTCCTCGGCGTTGCGGTCGGCATGTCGTGGATGAGCGAGGCGACCATCAAGGCGCTCGCCTTCCCCGTCTACGGCGCTACCCTGGTCATGCTCATCGGGGTCGAGGCACTCGGCTTCGTCAGCAAGGGCGCGCAGCGCTGGCTCGACCTTGGGCCCGTGCGCCTGCAGCCGTCGGAATTCATGAAGCCGGCGATCGTGCTGACGCTGGCCCGCTTCTACGAGCTCGTTCCCGCCGCGGAGATCCGCAAGTGGCGGGCGATCTGGCCGGCCGCGGTGCTGCTCGGCGTCCCCGCCTTCCTGATCCTCGTCCAGCCCGACCTCGGGACCTGCATCATGGTTGTGCTGTGCGGGGTGACCGTGATGTTCCTCGCCGGCCTGCCGTGGTGGGTGTTCGCGGCGCCGGCAGGCCTGGTCGCGGTCGCGGCGCCGATCGCCTACCAGTTCATGCACGGCTACCAGAAGAAGCGCATCGACACCTTCCTCAACCCCGAAAGCGACCCGCTCGGCGCCGGCTATCACATCGCCCAATCCAAGATCGCGATCGGCTCGGGCGGGATCTGGGGCAAGGGATTCCTCCACGGCAGCCAGAGCCACCTCGATTACCTGCCCGAGGGCCATACCGATTTCGTGTTCGCGACCATGGCGGAGGAATGGGGGTTCGCCGGCGGCGCGCTGCTGATCCTTGCCTTCGCGATGGTCATCCGCTGGGGGATGAAGGTCAGCGCGAACTCGCGCACTCGCTTCGGCCAGCTCGCCGCCGCGGGGCTCTCGGCGACGATCTTCTTCTATGTCTCGATCAACCTGATGATGGTGATGGGCCTGGCGCCGGTCGTCGGCGTGCCGCTGCCGCTGGTCAGCTTCGGCGGCTCGGCGGTGATGACGGTGATGCTGTGCCTCGGCCTCTTGATGGCGCTCGAGCGGCAGCAGCGGACGGGGGCGCGGCTGGCGTAACTACCGAGCCCGGCCTCACAGCACCTGGACCAATGGCGGGTCGTTGACCTGGTGCGTGACCACGAAGAGATCGACGGTCGTCTCGCCCTTCATCCAGAAGTCAGTCGCTCCATCCAGCTTCTGCTCCACGAAGGCGGCGTGGACGCAATTGGTTGGTCTCGGCCCACTCCCCGCATCGTCATCGAAGACGGAGTAAAGCCCCGGATAGTAGGGATGCCATTCGTAGCGGTCCTGGAACCAGGCATGCAACTTCCCGGCCGTGAAATCGACCTCGATGTCGAGCCGGTCGATGGCCCCGAACGCAAAGCGGAAGTCCTGAACGACATAATCCTGCTGGGCGATGCGCAAATATGTCTGGAATATTCCCTTCTGCTTCTCCTTCGGCGGGAAGGTGGCCAGGATCGCCGCCTGGACGCCCCTGTCTCTCTGCAACATGTCGCGGAGGTTATCGTCCTCGACGAAATCGACCCCATGGCCGTCGCTCAGGTACCAGAGGACGTGCTTCTTCGCGATCGGCTTGTCGCCGAACTCCTTGAAGATTGCCGCATCGACGACGCCCTTGGCCGATAGCGTGCTGCAAACGAAGTTCACCTGCGCGTCGGAGCTGTTCGGATTCTTCTGGATTTCGGCCCATTTGCCGCAGGGCTGATGGTTGTGGTTGACGCCGGGATGGTATTCGGGTGGCATGGCTGGCCTCCTCTTCTCCGGTCGACGTGATCTGAGTGGTGACATGCCGGCCATGTACGAGGAGCATGGCCTCGACTCGGCTGTGTTCGAATGTCTGCCGTTCCCCCGGTCATTGCAAGATATCGTTCGTCCGGAAGCGCGGTTGCCGCCAGTCGGGACAGCGTTGGAACGGGTTGAATCCGAGCGGTTGCGCACCATCTGAGGCCATGCTACCGGCGCGCCGCTCAGCGCGGCGACACCAAGGCCGGCGCATCCGAGACACGAGTGGACGCATAGCTCAGTTGGTAGAGCAGCTGACTCTTAATCAGCGGGTCCTAGGTTCGAGCCCTAGTGCGTCCACCA
>DASSOE010000077.1:0-3553 GCA_035700945.1 Sphingomicrobium sp.
CGATGTCGCGACCATCGCCAAGCTCGCGGCCGCCTCGCTCGACGACGTCTCCGCCGCGGCGGGGAAGGCGGGCACCAAGGCGGCCGGCGTGGTCATTGACGACACCGCGGTGACTCCGCGTTATGTCCTCGGCCTCGCGCCCGAGCGCGAGCTTCCGATCATCGGCAAGATCGCCTGGGGGAGCCTCAAGAACAAGATCCTGTTCATCCTCCCCGTGGCGCTGCTGCTCACCGCCTTCCTGCCCTTCCTTACCACCCCCCTGCTGATGATCGGCGGCGCCTATCTCGCCTTCGAGGCGACCGAGAAGATTCTCGAGAAACTGCTCCACGAGCACGAGCATGAGGATCAGCTGGTCGACGCCATGGTCGACCCGGTCGAACTCGAGAAACTGCAGGTCAAGGGCGCGATCCGCACCGATTTCATCCTCTCGGCCGAGATCATGGCGATCGCGCTCGCGAGCCTCGAGCACCTCTCCTTGCTGATCACCGCGCTCGCGCTCGTCGCGGTGGCACTCGCGATCACGGCCGGTGTTTACGGCTCGGTCGCGCTGATCGTGAAGCTCGACGACATCGGCGTCCACATGGCGCAGCGCCGCAGCTCCACAACGCGCTCCATCGGAGAAACGCTCGTCCGTGTCGTCCCGAAGATGCTGACGGGATTGGCGGCGATCGGCACCGCGGCGATGCTCTGGGTCGGCGGCGGAATCCTCCTTCACGGCATCGAAGAGCTGCATCTCGCCGGCCCGATCCCGCATTGGATCCACCAGGCCGCGCACGCGGCCGGCGAAGCGACGGGCGCCTTCGGAGGTGTCGTGGCGTGGCTCGTGGTCGCGCTCGCCGGTGCGGTCGTCGGGGTCGTCATCGGCGGCATTATCGTCGCGGTTGTTCGCCGCTTCACGAAGCACCCGGAGGAATTGATCGTCGATTAGGGTTTGGACCCTCAGTCGAAGTGGAGGCGGCGGTAACGGCCGCGGAAGAACAGCAGCGGGTCGACGGTCGCATCGAAGCTCGCTTTGATCACCTGGCCGACAAGGATGTGGTGATCGCCGCCGTCGTAAACTGCGTAGCGCTCACATTCGAACACGCACAAGGACTCCTCGAGGATCGGCGCGCCCGCTTCGCCGCGCGACCAGGGCGTGCACCCGAACCGGTCTTCGGTCCGCGTCGAAAACGTCATCGAAGCCGGCTGCTGCTCGGTTTGCAGCACGTTGATCGCGAAATGCGACGCCCCGATCAGCGCGGGCGCGCTCGCGGCCATCTTGTGCAGGCACACGAGAAGCAGCGGCGGGTCGAGCGAAACCGAGGTGAAGCTGTTGACGGTCAGTCCCGCCGGCCGTTCCTCCTCGTCGATGCAGGTGACGACGGTGACGCCGGTCGCGAAACAGCCGAGCGCGTCGCGCAGCGTCCTCGGGTCGTGGCCGCTGCGATATTCGCCCTTCGTCGTCTCCACCATGCATTTGGCTATAGCGCCCTCGACTGCCATTGCGAGGCGCGATAGCGGGGAATGGTCAGGTGAGAGGGAGTTCCATGGTTCGAGCGGCGCGCGCATTGCTGATGATCGGATTTTTGGCGGCGGCGGTGCCGGCCACGTCTGCGGCGCCGCCCGCCGATCCCAACCTCTGGCTCGAACAGGTCGACGGCGCGAAGGCGCTCACCAAGGTCAAGGCATGGAATGCGGCGACGCGCGCCGTGCTCGAAAAGCAGCCCGGTTTCGCCGATTATCGGGCGAAGGCGTTGGCGCTTCTTTCCACCAGCCAGAAGATCGCCGAGCCTGACCAGATCCTCGGCGACAAGGTGCTGAACTACTGGCAGGACGAGCAGCATCCGCGCGGCATCTGGCGGGTGTCGCCGCTCTCCGCGTTCGCCTCGGGCAACCCTGAATGGCGGACGCTCCTCGACATCGACGCGATGAGCAAGGCCGATAACAAGAAATGGGTGTTCAAGGGCGCGACCTGCCTGTCGCCGGCTTACGTCGACTGCCTGGTGAGCCTGTCGAACGGCGGCGGCGACGCGGTCGAAGTGCGCGAGTTCGACATTGCCAAGACGGCGTTCGTCGCCGACGGCTTCGTCCTCCCGAACGCCAAGAGCAACGTGTCATGGGCCGGCCCGGACGCGGTTTTCGTCGGCACCGATTTCGGGGCGGGAACGCTGACGGATTCGGGCTATCCGCGTGTCGTCAAGCTCTGGCGCCGCGGCACGAAGCTGGCCGGCGCGACCAAGCTGGCCGAGGGCGAGAAGACCGACGTTTCGGTGTCCGCCTACACCCGCGTCGACGGCCACCAGACCTGGCCGTTCGTGAACCGCGCGGTCGATTTCTATCACCACAAGGTCAGCCACCTCGCCGACAGCGGTCAGCTGATCCCGACACCGCTCCCCGACGACGCCGACATCGTTGATGTGCTTGACGGGCGCGTGATCGCCTCGCTGAAGACCGAGTGGCAGGGCCATCCCGCCGGCGCGCTGGTCGCTTATTCGATCCCCGATCTGCTCGCCGGCAAGGCGCCCGCGATCGAGACCGTGTTCGTTCCGAACGAGCACCAGGCGGTCGAGGAAGTCTCGGCGAGCAAGTCGAAGCTGTGGGTCAAATACCTCGAGGACGTCTCCGGCCGCCTGACGGCGCTGACGCGGGCCACCGACGGTACGTGGAGCGCGAGCCCCGTCGCGCTTCCCGACAAGTCGACGATCCACCTCAATGCGACCGCGGGGCGAGCGGACCTTGCGTTCGCGACGGTCGAAGGGATGCTCACACCGCCGACCCTGTACCGGGTCGAACCGGCGTCCGCGCCGGCGCCGATCCAGGCGCTGCCGCCGCAGTTCGACGCGTCGACCATGGTCGTCGAGCAGCATTTCGCCACCTCGCCCGACGGCACGAAAATCCCCTATTTCCTGGTGCACCGGAAGGACGTGGCGGGCCCGGTCCCTGTGCTGATGCATGCCTATGGCGGGTTCGAGCTCGCGCAGACCCCGAGCTATCTCGTCCACGAGCCCTACCGCTCCGGACCCCTCGCGCTTTTCTGGGTGGAGCAGGGCAACGCCTATGTGCTCGCCAACATCCGCGGCGGCGGCGAGTACGGGCCCAAGTGGCACAATTCGGTGCTGCGCGAGAATCGCCAGAAAGCCTATGACGACCTCTACGCGGTCGCCGACGACCTGATTGCTCGCGGGATCACGCAGAAGGGCCGAATCGCGGTCTCGGGCCGCTCGAACGGCGGGCTGCTGGCATCGGTCGCCATCACCCAGCATCCGGACCTGTTCGGCGGCGCGATCATCGGCTCGCCGCTGGTCGACATGAAGCGCTATTCGCACCTGCTCGCGGGCGCCTCGTGGATGGGCGAATATGGCAATCCGGACGTGCCCGCCGACTGGGCATTCATCTCGAAATATTCGCCCTATCAGAACCTGCAGCGCGGCGTGAACTACCCGGTGCCGTTCATCTACACCTCGACGCGCGACGACCGCGTCCACCCGGGCCACGCGCGCAAGCTCGCGGCGCGGCTCGAGAATTTCGGGGACAAGTTCTTCTACGACGAAGCGATCGAAGGCGGCCACGCCGC
>DASSOE010000078.1:0-2912 GCA_035700945.1 Sphingomicrobium sp.
GCTTCGCGCGTGCGTTCGGTGAAGGCGCAGATCAGCAGCCGGGCCATTCGCACGAACAGGTGGGCCGGCCACAAGTCCAGCGCCGACTGGCTTGCCTGCTGGGCTTGCTCGCTCCGCCCCAAAACCCAAAGCTTCAATGCACGCCGAAACATGTAGGTTGCCGAAACAGGCTCCAGCGCGATCAGCCGCTCGTTCAATTGCCACGACTCGCGGGTGCGTCCTGCACCCTGCAACAGCTTGTCGAGCCACGAGATCGCGCGCGGATTATCCGGCGTGTTGGCAAGGATTCGCCGCAAGCCGTCGTCGACATCCGCGCGGCTCTGGAAGGACCGCTCGATCAGCACCAGCGCGGTCAGCGCGTCGGCCTGGTTCGGATCGAGCCGGAGCGCCGATTGCGCCGAGCGTTGAGCCTCCAGGACGGCGTTGCCGGCATCCGCGCGCGGTCCCGATTGGGATGTCGCAACCAGCGCATAAGCGAGCAGGCCGCGAGCGCGTGGATCGTTCGGGCGAAGGGCGGCGGCTTGCCTGAACCGTTCGACGGCATCGGAGTCGGTACGTCGTTCGCCATAGCGAAGGGCAGTCAGGCCCTGGTCGATCAAGTTGTCGAAGCGCGGGTCGGCTTGCGGCTTGCTCCACCACCAGGCTGCGCCGCCCGCGGTCGCAGCGAGCACCGCCGCGGCGCCTCCGCCAAGGAAGATTCTGCGCGAGGAGGACGGTATCGGCGCGGCCCCATTCTCGCGCTCGTGCGTGACGGGGTCGCCGGTGACGGTGAGCCGGTATCCGGTCTGACGAACGGTCTCCACGCCGAAGCTTTCGCCCCCGACTTCGCTCGCGAGCTTGCGGATGGCGCGGATCACGCGGTTGAGGCTGTCGTCGCCGACATAGACTCCGCCCCAGCAGCGCTGGAACAGGGTTTCGCGGGTGACGACCTGGCCCGGCGCTTCGGCGAGGACGACGAGCACCTGCATGACGCGCGGCTCGACGTCGGCGGTGCCGCCTGGGCCGACAATCGTCCTGTTGGACGGACTGACCGTCGCCGCGCCGAGGTTGAAATCGCCCCGGGCCGCGAGGTCGGCAGTGGTGAGCTGGCCCGCCGCTTCAACTCGAACCCCATCGTTCACCGCGCCGGAACCCCCAATCATCGGCTGATCATCGGCAAATGGTCAGATCATCATCATCCCATAGGAAGCGACACGCAGGCAAGCTCCACACATCGAATTCCAGGGGGAGGCGAAGATGATCACGCCCATTCTGCGACGGGGAAGCCACCTCTTGCTGTGCGCGGCCGGCGCACTGTCACTTACGCTGAGCGCGTGCGGCGGCGGCGGGGGAGGGGTCGCGTCCACGCCGCCGCCACCGCCACCGCCTCCTCCTCCTACGCCAGCATCGGCTTCGATGAATCCGTTGAGCCAAGCGCCTGCGGGCGTCACGTCGACGACCAACCTGGCCAGCATCGGAGTCCTTGAAGACGTCCGCTGGAACGCGGACCTCAACACTTACGAGGTCACCTACGACGGCATTGCAGCGCGCATCAGCGTCACAGAGGCGGGCAGTTTCGCAGAGTCGGGCAAGCTGATCGCTGCCGATGGATCGGTGCTGAACACCGTGCAGGCGTTGACAGGGTACAGCTACACCCGCCTGGGCTACGCCGGTTTCGCCGACGGCGGTTTCGCGTTCGGCGTCGCCACTCCCGCCGGCGCGGTGCCCACCGTGGGAACGGCCAGCTATGACGCCGAGCTCACCGGGCATGCCGGCGAGTGGCAGCTTTACGGCACGGCATTGTTCCAGTTCGACTTCGGGGCCGGGACGCTGTCCGGCTACATGGATCCCGAGACGAACGGCGCGTTCGGTTCGCCGGACCTGCCACGGTACACGTTCACCGACACGGTCTTCTCTCGCGGAAGCACGACCTTCTCGGGGTCGTTCGACTTCAAGGGCCCCGCGTCTTCGTCGTTCGAGGGCCGCTTCACCGGACCCAATGCCGAAGAGCTGATGGCGAGCTTCAAAGCGCCGTTCCTCGACTGGGACGACAAGGGCGAGCCGACCAAATGGGGCGTCATGGAAGGCGCCATCGTCGGCAAGCAGCATTAGCCGGTGCTCCCCGCCGCAACTGATCGCAGCTGCGCGGCGCGATGCGAGCAACGGACCGGGACAATCGAACATCGACGACAGGAGAATGACATGAAACGGACTTCGCTTCTGATCGCCGCTTCGGCGCTGCCGCTGATGCTTTGCGCGTGCGGCGGGGCAGGCGGGGGCGGGGTGGTTTCCACGCCGCCGCCTCCACCAACACCCACCCCGACCCCGACACCCACCCCGACCCCGACTCCGACACCGACACCGACACCGACGCCCCCGCCGATCCCGCCCCTTCCCGACGGGCCGATCGGCCTGACGGGCGCGGCGTCATTCGCGACCTACAGCGCCTATTTGGGCGCAAGCGGGACGCCGGTGAGCGGCAGCGGCGGAGTCGAGTTCAGCTACTCGGCCGCGGACAACAGCTACACCGTCACGCTTCCCGGCTTCAACACGGGCAAGCTCGTGACGACCGGCGGAAGCGGCTCCATCGACGAGACCGGCTGGATCGACCTCGTCTCGACATACAATCATGTTTCCGATGGAAATTCGACCAGGCTGCAGCCGGTCGACGTGGTGCTCGACTGGGCACAATCCTCCGATCTCAAATATACGAGCTTCGGGATATGGCTGAAGCCGGACCCCCTGAGTTGGGGGTCCCTCGGTGCGTTCGTCTACGGCATCCCGACAGCCGCCGGCGACGTGCCGGTCACCGGCTCGGCCAATTATGCCGGCGCAATCCGCGGAGTGATGGACAACGGGCTCGACGTGTGGGGGTCGATCAGCTTCGCCTTCGATTTCGGCGCGGGGACTCTGAGCGGTGAAATGAAGCCCTA
>DASSOE010000079.1:0-9704 GCA_035700945.1 Sphingomicrobium sp.
CCGACCGGCATCCACACCCCGAAATGGTCGGTGATCTCCTGCCCCCCACCGAAATGGTTGGCCCCCGCGGTCGCCTCGCCGATCAAAGTCGCGCGGCCGGTCGACTTGAGCGCGAGCGCAAAATGCTCCGCCGCCGAGGCCGTCTTGTTGGACACGAGCAGGTACACTTTTGCGCGGCGCAGCGCCGTGTCTTCTCCAGGAACCGCACTGTGTGTGCCGACCATGTTTTCGCCTTCGGGCGCGAAGGCGAGCGTCGGCCCCGGCTTCACCGGCGATCCATGTTCTTCGTAAATCTCCTTCACCATCGCCATTTTTACCAGCGGCGTCTTCTCGGCGAAGATATAGGAGAAGATCGCGTCCTGCTCGTCGAGCCCTCCGCCGTGGTGGTTGCGCAGATCGAAGATGAGCGTGCTCGAGTCGCGGTTGTCGGCGAGCCATTTGCGCACGCCCGCCATTTCCTCGTCGGTGCCGAAGAAGGCCGTGAAGCGGATGTAGCCGATCCCCGGGGCGATCGTCTTCGCCGCCTGGATCAGCGGCGGGAAATCGCTCGGCGGCCCGCTGTGCGCGCCCTCTTGCTCCTGCTTCTCCACCGCGGCGACGCGCAGGTGCCCGTCTTTGTGGACGGCCTGGAGGTCGTCGGTCAGGAGCTTGGCAAGCGCCTCGCGCGTTCCGCTGTCGTAGCGGCCTGCCGCCGCGTTCTTGCGAAGCATCGCCGCATAAGCCTGAGCCTGGTCGCGGAACACGAACGCGCTGACAAGCTCGTCGGCGAGCTTGAGCGCAACCGCGCGTCCTTCGCCTGCCTCGAGCGGAAGGCTCTCCGGCGCCGCGGCTGGGGAGGTCGTCGGCGCCGGGGCCGCCTGCGTCTGGAGGGGCGCGCTCAACGCGAGGCAGGCGAGAAGCAGGGAGGAAGTGGTGACGCGCATGGTGCCGTGAGTCCCAACTGTTTCATCTGACTAACACACTACCACCAATTCGCGCGCGTTGCGCGCAAATTTGGTGCGCTCCGTGCCAGAATTTGGCAGCGTCGGCCCGTGCTCGACCGTTTCGACCTCCAGCTGCTCGATCTCGTCCAGCGCGACGATTCGCGCACGGCCGATTCGCTCGCGGCCGACGTGCCGCTCTCCCCCTCGGCGATCGCCCGGCGGCTGAGGCGGCTGCGCGGCGAAGGGTGGATCGCCCGGACCATCGCGCTGCTTGCGCCGCGGCTGACCAGAGGCCGGCTGCGCGCGATCGTCTTCATCCAATTGAGCGAGCATGCCGACCTCCAGGGCAAGGCCGCGCTCGAGAAACGGCTGCTTGCCGCCGGCGAGGTCCAGTTCTGCTACGAGGTGGCGGGCCCCCACGATTTCATCGCGCTGTTCGACTGCGCCAGCATGGCCGAGTTCAACGACACCGCCGACGCGCTCCTTGTCTCATCAGCGACCGTGCACCGCTACGAAACCCACTTCGTCAAGCGCGAGGTGAAATTCGCGCCGTTCGTCGAGCTCGGCTCCTAGCCGCGCTCCCCCCGGCGCTGCCCGGTCGACGCCGGAGCGGCCACCGGCGCGCCCGCCTGCTTCGCCGCGATCCAGCCGTGGATCTTCTTTTCAAGGATCGGCAACGGAAGCGCGCCGGTGTCGAGCACCTGGGCGTGGAACTCGCGGATGTCGAACTTGTCGCCAAGCGCCGACTTCGCCTCGTCGCGCAGACGGCTGATCGTCAGCTGCCCGATCTTGTAGGCGAGCGCCTGGCTGGGAATGGCGATATAGCGCTCGACCTCGGCGGTGGCGTCGGTCTTTCCCATGCCCGAATGGTCGAGCATGTACTGGATCGACTGGTCGCGCGTCCAACCCTTGGCGTGGATCCCGGTGTCGACCACCAGCCGCATCGCGCGCAGCATCTCATCGTTCAGATTGCCGAAGCGCTGGTACGGGTCCTTGTACAGGCCCATCGGGTAGCCGAGCGATTCCGCGTAGAGCGCCCAGCCCTCGACATAGGCCGTGTTGCCGCCGAAACGCATGAACGCGGGCAGCGCCGGATTCTCCTGCGCAAGGCTGATCTGGAAGTGATGCCCGGGCTCGCCCTCGTGCATGAACAAAGTGGTTTCTTCCCACGTGCTGCGCGAGGGCAAATCGTAGCCGTTGAAATAGAAAGTCCCCGGCCGCGACCCGTCCGGCGTGCCGTTCTCATAGCTTCCGCCCGCCTCGAACTTCTCGCGGAACTCCGGATAGGGGCGGATGACCAGCCCCGCCTTGGGGACCTTGGAGAAGAACTGCGGAACCTTCGCCTCGACCTTCTTCTGGACGGCGTAGAAGCCCTGCTCGAGCTCCTTCTTGCTCTTTGGCTGGAACTTGGGGCTGGTGCGCATGTAGTCGAAGAATTCGTGCAGCGTGCCCTTGAACCCGACTTCGCGCTGGACGTCCTCGAACTCCTTCGTGATCCGCGCGACCTCGCTGAGGCCGAGCTGGTGGACCTGCTCGGGGTCGAGGGCTTCCGTCGTCGTCTGCTCGATCAGATAGCGGTAATAAGTGTCGCCGCCCTTCATGTATTTGAGCCCGAAGCCCTCGCGCGCATGGGCGAGATAGTCGTTGGCGAGGAAGTCGCGCATCTTGCGCAGCGCCGGATAGATCACGTTGGCAATCGAATCGCGGTACTCCGCCGTGAGCCGCGCGCGGTCGGCGGCCTTGATCGACGCCGGGAAGCTCTTGATCGGCCCCCAGTAAGGCGACTGCTCGGGCGTCATCTTGAGCTGGCTGTCGATCTGCTCGACCATGTTTCCGACGGTCAGCTTGGTGTCGACAATGCCTTCCGCCTCGCCCTTCTTCCACTGCGCGATGGCCGTATCGATGTTGGCGGCGAAGTCGCGGTTGCGCTTCAGATTGTTCTCATAGTCGGCGAGCGTCTTGAACGGTGCCGCGCCCTGCCCGCCGGCGATCGTCGGATAAGCGGTGTGGATGCCGAAGAAGTGGTTCATCGGCAGCGCTTCGCTGATGGTCAGCAGCTCGGGCGCGAAGCCCTTGAGCGTCTCTTGCGTCTGGTTCTCGAACACGTCGTAGATGATCTGGTCGGTCGGGCTGAGCTGGTCGCGCGGGATCGCGTGCAGCGCCGCGAGGTCGTGCTCGGCCGCGGCCTTTTCCGCCTGGTAATGCGCGTCGCTGAAGAGGTCGCCGAGGCGGTCGGCATAGCGCTGATCGCCGCGGAACAAAGCCGCGATCGGGTTTCGCCTGAGGCTCGCCTCGTCGCTTTCCTTGAACAGCCGGAACAGCCGCTCGTGCGCGCTGGCCTGCACGCCGGCTGCCGGCGCGGGCGCCGTGACCTGCGCGCTCGCCGCACCGAGCGGGGCAAGCGCCAGCAGCGACGCGGACAGGATCATGCGAGCGGCGAATTTCATTCGGGATTCTCCAGGGGCGAGTAGCTGATGAGGGCCGCTAATGCAGAAGGGGCGCTGCGGCAAATAGCGCAACGCCCCTTCGATGTTCGGCTGAGCTGGCTCTACCAGAAGAAGCCGGGGATCACGTCCACCACGGTGCCGGTCCAGGTGTCGACCAGCATCGCGTCGTTCCAGTAGCGCACCCAGACGTAGCCCGGAGGCGCGTAGGGCAGGCGGTACATCCACGGATCGTTGATCCAGTAGCGGCTGCTGTAATAGCTCGGCCACAGCCGCCACCCGATCGAGTAGGGCTGATAGCCCCAGCCGTACGGATCGAAGTAGAAGCCAAGATGGAACAGCGACCGGTGATGGCGCCGGTGGTTCTTCCAGTCGTAGCGGTGATTGTTCCGCCAGCTGCCGTCCCAACGGTGCTCGCCGCCGCGGCGGTGCTCGGCGCGCAGCGGCGGCTGCGTGCCAGGCCGCGGCGTGTTGCTTACGACGGGGACCGCTCGCGTCGACTGGCGCAGCTCGCGCCGGTCGCGCATGTCCTGCTGGCGCAGTTCACGCTGCTGGACTCGCTGGTCGCGAAGCTGTGCGCGCGGCGCCGCGACGACGCGCGGGCCCGGTGCGACATAGTTGCTGGCGCCCTGCCGCTGCTCGACGCGCTCCGCGCGCGCGTCCTGGCGGGCATCGCGACGCTGGTCGCGATAGGCGTTGCGGTCGACAGCCTGGCTGCGGACATTGGCCTGCGCCGGACCGCGATTTTGCGGCGCGGTGAAGTTATTGGCGCGCTGCTCGCGAACCTGGACGCGCTGCGCGCGCGCCGGCTGCCGGTCCTCGCGCGCGGACTGGCGATCTTCGCGGGCGGACTGGCGCTCCTCGCGCGCCGACTGCCGATCTTCGCGCGCGGACTGGCGGTCCTCGCGCGCCTGCTGGCGATCGCCCGAGTCGCGGGGAGCGGCGAGTGCCGGGCTTGCCGCGGCGCTCGCAAGCAACAGAGAAATAAGGATTTTACGCATGACAGTGACCTTTCGACATCGTGACATGCTTTTGCGCCCGTCGACCTGAGCGCTCGCTTAACCGTTTCGGAGCCGTATATTCATTTTTGTAAGGAAGGGGCCGCCACGGCAGTTCCAGCGGCCCGCGAAATCGCCTTTTTGATGCGCGGATAGGCACCGCAGCGGCAGATATTGGGAAGCGCTGCGACCTGTTCGTCACTTGGGGACGGGCTCGACTCGAGCAGCGCCGCGACCGCCATGATGAAACCGGACTCACAATAGCCGCACATCGTCGCCTGCTCGGCGAGCCAAGCCTGCTGCACTGGATGCGAGCGGCCCCCGGACAGCCCTTCGATCGTGGTCACCTGCGCGCCCTCGATCTCGCCAAGAGTGACGCTGCAGCTGGTCACCGCGCGCCCGTCGATGATCACGGTGCACGCGCCGCAGTCGCGGCTGTCGCAGCCATATTTGGTGCCGGTCAGGTTGGACGCGTCCCGAAGCGCCCACAGCAGAGGCGTCCGCGGATCGAGCCTGTATCGCACCGCCTCGCCGTTCACCGTCATCCGCGTCATCGGCGCGAGGCTAGCGCGGGAACTGCCGTCCTGCCAAGATGATCCGTATGCCCCGAGTGACCACCAGCAACGGCTACGCCATCGGCTACGAAGAGGCCGGCACCGGCGACGCGACACCCATCGTTTTCCTCCACGGCGTCGGGTCGGACAAAAGCGTGTGGCAGCCGCAGCTCGGGCATTTCGGCGAGAGACGCCGAGCGGTGGCGTTCGACTATCCGGGCTACGGCGACAGCGACCCCGCGCCCGAGGGCACCACGCGAGACGATTATGCGTCCGCAATTTTGTCGGCGATGCATGAGCTCGGGATCGACCGCCCGCACGTCTGCGGCCTCTCGCTCGGAGGCGTGATCGCGATCGCAATGCATCACGCCGACCCTGAGCGCTGCGCCTCGCTGCTCCTCGCCGACACGTTCGCGGCTCATCCCGACGGCTGCGGCATTTACGAGCGATCGGCCGCGGCAGCTGAGGACATGCGCGCCATGGCCGAGGCGCGCGTCGACGTTCTCCTCGCCCAGCCCGCGGACCCGGCGGTCAGGACCGAGGTCGTCGAGACCATGGCGGCGATCGACCCGGCCGCGTTCCGCATCGGCGCCGAAGCGGTCTGGCTCGCCGACCAGCGCGAGCGCGCCAACCAGATTCGAGTGCCGACGCTGATCGTCTGCGGCGCCGAGGACCGCATCACCCCGCCCGCGCTGTCGCACGAGCTCGAGCGGCTGATTCCGGGTTCCCGCTACGAGCAGATCGAGCGCGCGGGACACCTCACGAATCTGGAACGCCCGGAGGAGTTCAACACGCTCATCGGCGCCTTCATCCGCGGCGTCGACTCGCGGAGCTGACGCGAGGGCTGTCCTACGGGCCCGCGGCTGTGCCATGCTGCGGGCATGTGCTGTCGACGTTTCGTACTCACTTCATCGACTTCGATGTCAGCCCGTCGCGCGCGGGCACGCGCGCGTACGCGTAGGACCGCTGCGTTTGTGAACTTTCGCGGGCCGCGCGCATGAGGATCGCCTGCATCGGCGCGGGTCCCGCGGGGCTCTATTTCGCCATCTCGATGAAGCTGCGCGACCCCGCGCACGACATCGAAGTGTTCGAGCGCAACGCCGCGGGCGTGACCTTCGGATGGGGCGTCGTCTTCTCCGACCTCACGGTCGAAAATATCACAGCGAACGACCCAGTCTCCGCGGAGGCCATCACCAAAGAGTTCGCGCATTGGGACGACATCGATGTCCACTTCCGCGGCGAGACGATCACGTCGGGCGGGCACGGCTTCATCGGCATCGGCCGCAAGCGGCTGCTCGAGATCCTCCAGGATCGCGCGCGCGAGCTGGGCGTCGTGCTGCACTTCAACGCCGAATGCGATCCCGCCGATCCGAAGTGGCGCGAATACGATCTCGTGATAGCATCGGACGGCGCGAATTCGCGCTTCCGCGACGCGACGCCGGACGCGTTCGGGGTCGACATCGACGTGCGCGCCAACAAGTTCGTCTGGCTCGGCACCGAAAAAGTGTTCGACGCCTTCACCTTCGCGTTCGAGGAGACGGAGCACGGCTGGATCTGGGCACACGCCTACCGCTTCGCGCCCGATTGCTCGACGTTCATCGTCGAATGTTCGGAGGAGACTTGGGCGAACTTCGGCTTCGACCGCATATCGCAGGAGGAGAGCATCGCGGGCTGCGAGAAGCTGTTCGCGAAATATCTCGACGGACATCCGCTTCAGTCGAATGCGTCGCACCTTGTCGGCAGCGCGGCGTGGCTCAACTTCCGCCGCATCAAATGCGAGCGCTGGACCAGCGGCAACGTCATCCTGCTGGGCGACGCCGCGCACACCGCGCATTTCTCGATCGGCAGCGGCACCAAGCTCGCGCTCGAGGACGCGATCAAGCTGGCGGAGGTCCTCAGCCGCACTTCCCCGTCATTGCGAGGAGCGAAAGCGACGAAGCAATCCAGCAGCGCCGAGGCTGGATTGCTTCGCTCCGCTCGCAATGACGAGTTGGAGCCTCTATCCCTCACCGCCGCGCTCGACGAATACCAGGCCGAGCGGAACCTCGAGGTCCTCAAGCTCCAGAATAGCGCCCGCAACTCGACCGAATGGTTCGAGACGCTCGAACGCTACACCCATTTCGAGTCGCTCCAATTCGCATATTCGCTGCTCACCCGCTCGCAGCGCATCAGCCACGAGAATTTGCGCCTCCGCGATCGCGAATGGCTCGAAGGCGTCGAGCGCTGGTTCTGGAAGCGCGCGACGGACGGCAAGTCGAACAAGACCGCGCCGCCGATGTTCGCGCCCTTCAAATTGCGCGAGATGGAGGTGCAGAACCGCGTCACGGTCTCGCCGATGGCGATGTATTCCGCGGTCGACGGGACACCGAACGATTTCCATTTCGTCCATTACGGCGAGCGCGCGCTCGGCGGCGCGGGGCTGGTGTTCACCGAGATGACCTGCGTGTCGCCGGAGGGACGGATCAGCCCCGGCTGCACCGGTATGTGGAACGCCGATCATGTTGCCGCGTGGAAGCGCATCGTCGATTTCGTCCACGCCAATTCGAAGGCGAAGATCTGCCTCCAACTCGGCCACAGCGGCGCCAAGGGTTCGACGAGGCTCGGCTGGGAGGAGGACAATGCGCCGCTCGCCGAGGGCAATTGGCCGGTCATCGCGGCGAGCGACGTGCGCTGGTCGCCGGTCAACCAAGTGCCGAAGGCGATGACTCGCGCGGACATGGACGAGGTCCGCGACCAGTTCGTCGCGGCGGTGCGCATGGGGATCGAGGCCGGCTTCGACATGATCGAGCTCCACGCAGCGCACGGCTATCTGCTCTCCGGCTTCATCACGCCGCTGCAGAACACACGCACCGACGAATATGGCGGCAGCCTCGAAAACCGCCTCCGCTATCCGCTCGAAGTCTTCGCCGCGATGCGCGCCGCCTGGCCGAGCGACCGCCCGATGTCGGTACGCATCTCAGCGAACGACTGGGCGGGCGACAACGGCATCACGCCCGAGGATGCGGTCGAGATCGGCGAGGCGTTCGCGCGCGAGGGCGCGGACCTGATCGACGTTTCGGCGGGCCAGACGTGGGCCGGCCAGAAGCCGGTCTACGGCCGCATGTTCCAGACTCCGTTCAGCGACCGAATCCGCAACCAGGGCAAGCTCGCGACGATGGCCGTCGGCAACATCTACGAGCCCGACCACGCCAACTCGATCCTCGCCGCCGGCCGCGCCGACCTGGTCGCGCTGGCAAGGCCCCACCTCGTCGACCCCTTCTGGACCCTCCGCGCCGCCGCGCAACTCGACTATCGAGACGTCCACTGCCCCCCGCAATATCTCAACGGCCTCAGCCAGCTTGCGAGGAACCTGAAGCGCGAGGCAGAAGCGGCCGCGGCGCTGAGGGTTTGAAGATGCGATCCAAAGAGGGAAATGCGATCGGCTGTTTGGCTGCATCGCTCGTCGCGGGCGTGCTTAGCTTTCCGCTTCTGTTCGCCTTAGCATGGTCAGGCGCTCACTGTGACCCTCTCCCGCAGTGTCAACGTGCTAACGAGCTTCACTTTGGCACGATGATAGTCGGCGTTCTTCTGATCGCTGCAGCAGCGGGCTTTACTGTTCGACAGGTCATCAGGCGCGTAGCTGAATCCGAACTAAACGTCCGGTCAGAAGGTCGCATCTATGTTGCCGTAGCATGCGTGACGACCGTTGCCTTAATCATCGCCGCAGCACTGACTCTTGCTTACTTCATGCATGGGTAACTGCTCGAGGGGAAACACCCGAAAACTGTGGGGTGGGATCGCTACCCTTTCGGTTTGCGCTTGCGCCTTCCGTTCAATACGCACCTTCGCCGGATCGTCCCGGTAATTCTCCACGACGAATGCGCCGTTGTCGTAGGTGAACAGCGCAACGTGGTCGGGCGCGTCGATCTGGATGGGCGCATCGGCGAAGAGGAAGCGCTTGATCTGCGTGATCATCGGCTGCGGCAGGTTGTACAGGTCGCCGAAATTCTGCGGCATGGTCCAGAGGTAGAGCGTGCCCATGGAATAATGGTTCATGAGGACGATCGGGAAGCCCTTCGCCGCGGCGACTCCGCGGATGATGCCCCAGCTATCGTTGGTGTAGAAACGCACCTCGGGGAAGAGCACCGGCCGGTCCTTTCCAGGCTGCTTCAGCTCGGTCCCGTTGCCCGCGCCGAAGCCGACGAAATATTGGTCGATTGCGATCGTGTGGCCTGTCGTCCGCCACTCGGCGAGTTGCTGGAAGCCGCGGTCCTGCGTCGCTTCGAGGAAGCCCGAGGTGACGATCACGTTCGCTCCGCCGCGAAGGCTCGTCTCGATCTTCGCGATGATGTTCGGGTCGCTCGCGGCGCCCTCGGTCAGAAGGATAGTATGCGCCTGCGCCGGATATTCGGGATACAGCTCGATCGGGACCCCGAGGTTGCCGATGTAATTGTGGAGGAAGTCCTCGCCGGTCGCATGCGGCGGGCGGTAGCTCGCGACACCGACCGGATTGCCGAGCTGCCCGAGCACCGCGTCAGCCGTGTGCAGCGCCTGGTTCGCCGCGCTCGCCCAGCCGTTCCCGCCCGCGGCCGGCCAGCGGAAGCTCGTCGCCTGTTTCGCCCACGGCCGCGTTCCCGGAGTTGCCGGCTTGTCGCTCGCCATCGCGCCCCATTCGAACAGCATCTGCTCGGGCGCCTTGGCGAACAGGCCATCCCCCAACTGCTCGGCATAGCGGTCGATCGCGCGGATCGAATAAGTGTCGACCCATGCGCCGAGGTTCGCGCCCGGGCGGACGTTCTCGAGGTA